>JAFDHG010000074.1:0-10992 GCA_019308925.1 Deltaproteobacteria bacterium | reverse complement strand
GGCCAACACGGGGGTGATAAACCGCATCTTTCGACCCGATGGTTCGGTCACTGGTTTTGGAGGCAGCACGACCAGCATCATCTATTTAAAAAATGCGAGAAACGACCGCTTTCGGGTGGTCATCACTTCTTCCACGGGTGGTGTGAGAACGAGCAAAGGATGGTGAGAATATGATGAAAGGGAGGTATATTATGCGTAGATTAAAAGACACCAAGGGCTTCACCCTCTTGGAGGTACTGATCACCTTGATCATTCTTTCCGTTGGCCTGCTGGGCCTGGCCAGCATGCAGATCATGGCTGTCAAGGGGAACTCATTCGGGCAACAGATGACTGTAGCTTCGACCCTAGCCCAGAATAAGCTGGAGGAGTTGCGGAAGGCCAACTTCGATTCCATCGCTAACGGCAACGATACCTATTCTGACCAGATCAATGGGGTTAGTTATACCAGGCAGTGGACTGTGCAGGACGATACCCCGGAGGTGGATGCGAAGACCGTGGTTATAGCTGTCAGTTGGGAAGGCACCCAGGCGAATCGATCTGTCATCCTTTCCACCATTATATCCCGGCTCTAAGGCAAAAGGGAAGGTAATGAAGAGAAAGAGTAAAGGCTTTACCTTGATCGAGCTAATGGTGGCCTTGGTGATCTCCGCCCTCATGGTGGGGGCTACCTACTCTGTCTTTATCGGGCAGCAGAGGACATATGCCACCCAGACCGGGGTGATGGATATGCAGCAGAACGCCCGGGCAGCCATGACAATGATGTTGAGGGAACTCAGGATGGCGGGCTTCGGCGTGGGCAACAGCGGGTTCAATGTAGAGGGTTTTACCCAGGCAATTACGGTGGTGAACAATACTGGGCAACCGGATCAGATAACTGTGGTCTATGCCGCTGAGCAGGTCTCCACTGTCCAAAGTGTGAGCGGCACACAGGTCACCCTAGCCGATGGAGGGGATAGCTTTGATACAGACAAGAAAAAGTATATCGCCTTTGAGACCTTGCGCACAGTATATACGATCACCACTGTAACAGGAAATAACCTTACCCTGAATGGCAGTCCCCCCTCCTATTTAGCGGACTTCGGGGCGGGGGCCTTTCTAGTCAAGAC
The DNA here is from genome assembly GCA_019308925.1 of Deltaproteobacteria bacterium. NCBI lineage: Bacteria > Pseudomonadati > Myxococcota > Myxococcia > Deltaproteobacteria bacterium. The sequence continues at coordinate 9,886 of JAFDHG010000074.1, read as the reverse complement.
AATTACCTATCAGGTGGACAGTAGCAGGCATACCCTGGAGCGGGTGCAGAGCACCCAGACTCCCCCGGGTTCTGATCCTGAAGACCTGTGGGACGACGCGGCCAACTATATCGAGGATCTCCAGGTGGATTACCCCTATAACGGCGATAATGAGTTGCTCAAGGTCACCCTGACAAGCTCTTTTCAGGACTGTGAGGGTAGCACCAAGCGCAGGGGGTATGAGGCCATCATAAATATTAGAAACATCGGGATCTAAAAGAGGGGTGAGAAGATGAGGCTATTCGGAATTATAGAAGATGAAAAGGGCACCGTGATGATCATCTCCATCGTCATGCTGTTGATCCTCTCTATCATCGGGATCTATGCCATGGCATCATCCACCATCGAGTCCAAGATCTCGGGGCAGAAGAAGTTCTACGATGTGGCCTTCAACGCCGCTGACGGTGGATTAGATTATGTACGGGCTGTCAACCCTTTTGGAACCATAGATTGGACAAATGACACCTGGAACTTTAGTAATCCAGAAGATACAGATATCCAGTTTTCAGGAACGGTGACCTATCTGGGTAGTACACCACCCCCTGTAGGAAGTGGATGTGGGGTGAAAGGATTTAGGGCGCACTATTATCGGGTCAATTCCATAGGAACGGATTCAGGTAATATTGCCAGATCCAGTGTTGAGGAGGGGGGCTATAGGATAGGTTTTTAGGGGCAGGAGATGACAGGGGGCGACATGAAAAAGACAATACTATTCATTTCATTATTTTTGCTTACCATAACCATCCCCTGCATCTCTTATGCAGATGATACAGATATATACAATATTGCCGAGGGGGTTAAGCCCAATGTCTTGATTATCTTTGACAATTCGGGGAGCATGGAGTGGGGTATTCCCTATGATGATTCTACGACTTATAGCGGTTCATACGAAACAGACACCATATATCGAAGAGAGTGTACGCAGTGGTGGTGGATATTTTGTTTGAATTGGGACTGGGTGCCATATAGCGGCACATTTACCGATACAAATTCCGACGGCATCGATGACAATAATTCTTATATAAGAAGGGGCAACAGACTGAACTATGACTTTAGTGACCAATCGATGAGATTATCTGTGGCCAAGGCAGCAGTAAAGGATGTGATAGACCAGACCGCAGATCATGTCCGATTTGGGATCATGGTCCTCAATGGTGCGAAGGACATCAATGACTGGGGAACAACTTTCCAGGAATACCATAACGACACCACTGTGTTATCCTCAACGTATGGGGGTGCAATCATTGAGGACCGTGACGCCGCCGGGATCCAGACCTTGAAGAACCAGATAGACAATATGCAGGCCAACGGTGGTACCCCTCTTGCCAACCGGCTGATCAATGCCGCCCAATACTTCAGGGGGAGCTTTGGAAGCTATGCCTCACCGCTTAATCAAACCTACTGGTGTCGGAGGAACTTCGTCATCATTATGACCGATGGAAGACCGGAAGGCGAGGGAAATAGTCTTAGTGCCAACAATAATGGAGATTATGATCATATAGAAGGCTTTATGGATGCGAATGGTGTCTCCCGGGACTACGACAGTGATGGGGCTGATCCTGATCCAAATGATATTTATGTCAATGGTGGCTCAGATTATCTCGATGATGTGGCAGGATATCTCTACCAGGAGGAAGACCTGAGGGGGGATGTAGAGGGTGTACAAAACATTACTGTCTATACAATAGGTTTTGTAGTTGATCACGAACTGCTGAATGATACCGCTAAAAACGGAGGCGGGGAATACTATACTGCCTCCAATGCCGATGAACTCTCGAAGGCATTAATTAAGACCTTAACGAGCATCATAGAGAAGACCCAGACCTTCACCGCTCCAGTGGTGCCCATACAGAGGACTACGAGCGGGGATAAGATGTATATATCCCTCTTCACCCCTAAATCAGATAAGAATTTTTGGCCAGGTTACCTGATAAAAGTGGGGATCGGTAGCGATGGGGGGCTTTTGGCTAATGATGGTGAGACCCCGGTTACCGATAGCGAAGGCAGGCTGAACGAGGATCTGATTAACCCCAATAGGTCCCCCAATCCCTATTGGGATGTGCACAATGTGCTCAAGGGCTCAGACTTGAGTTCGAGAAATATCTATACCTATGTTGGGACCTCTGTCCAACTCAATGATGCTTCCAATCTATTTGTTGGTTCCAATTCCAGTATCACCGCAACAATGTTGGACAATCCGGCTAAGCAGGAGGGTGCCGACCCTAGTACCTCAGCCCGTGATGATCTTATAAGTTATATCAGGGGATGGGATTCTTATGATGAAGATGAGGATGGGATATATTCCGAGAAGAGAGACGATATCTTAGGAGATATCCTCCACTCAAGGCCCCTGATAATAGACTATTCAGATACGGAGAAGGTAATATACTTTGGCGCCAATGATGGGATGTTGCACGCCATTGACGACTCTGATGGTTCGGAGAAATGGGCCTTCATTCCCCCTGATCTTTTGCCCAAGCTGAAGGATATAATCGAGGGTACTGGTCACCAGTATTTTGTCGACTCCTCCCCCAAGGCCTATATCTTGGACAATGACAGGGACGGCATTATCGAGGTAGCGGATAATGATCAGGTGATCATCATATTTGGTGAGCGCAGGGGCGGGACCAGTTATACTGCCCTGGATGTCAGCGACCCGGATTTACCCCAATTCTTATGGAGGATCGATAGTACAGACACCTCAGGCACCTATGGGATCCCTGCTCCGACAACGGTAATATCGGAGATGGGCCAGACCTGGTCTGAGCCTCAGATCGGGAAGGTGAAAGTTGGATCTGCCGATAAGGTGGTGGCATTTATCGGAGGTGGGTTCAGCTACGATAATACAAAGGGCAGGGCCTTTTATCTGATAAGAGTTTCTACTGGCGAATTGTTCAAAAGTTTTACAGTCTCGGATCATCCAGATCTGCTCTATAGCATCCCCAGTACTGTCCTGGCGGTTGACACGACCTTTGATGGCTACATCAATCGGGTATATGTAGGTGATCTCGGCGGTCAGGTGTGGAGGTTTGGTCTTCATAGAACAGATGCCGATGATACAAGGATCGAGGATGGAAATATCAACAACTGGACCCCACGCCTTCTGTTTAAAGCAAATACAAGCTCAATAGAGAGAAAGATTTTTTATCCCTTCGATCTGGTATTGGAGATGGGATATGAATATCTTTACTTCGGTACGGGAGACAGGACAGACCCTATGGAGACCGCGGTGGTAAATAGATTTTATGCGGTAAAGGACAGGAATAAGACCAATGATGTCTTCACTTCACCGCTGACAGAATCCGATCTTGTCGATGTAACCAGCAATGTGCTTCAGGAAGACCCTGGCAGCCCTGAAGCAGAGGCCACATTAAACAATCTGACCCTTCAGGATGGCTGGTATATAACACTGGAAGAACAAGGAGAAAAGGTCTTGGCCTCTCCCACTGTCATCTATGGCATGGCTATTTTTACGACCTTTATCCCTGATTTAGATCCCTGTTCCTATGGGGGCGCCGCCCGTGTCTATGTCGTAGATTATCTCACTGCCGAGGCAGTGATGAATCTGGACACCACGAATGATCTAGAAGGAGAGGCGGTTTTAAAGAAATCAGATCGATCCAAATCGATAGGATATGGCATCCCCACAGAAGTGGTGATTACCATAACAGAGACTGGGAAGATTAGGGGCTATGTGGGAACAGGTGAGTATATTGTAAAAATAGATCTCCCATCTCCAGCTAAAAGTTTTAATCCCTATTCATGGCGTGAGCTGTTTTGATCATATAACAAGACTATTTTGAGGAGGATTTTATGCGTTTATATCCTAAGATAGGCAAACCAATTAAGATTTATTTACTAATTGTACTTTCATCAATCCTTATGATATCTATCTTTGGGTTTAGAGATATCAATAAAGAGGGAGTTGTATTCAAATTTAAGGCTCGTATTATCGAAAAACTAACCGATCAAAGAGGACTGGTTGTGGAGAAAACACCGATCACAGAGTTAAGGGAAAAGAGGATCTTTGTTTTAGTTACAGACAAAACAATAATTGGTTTTAAAAAGAGAAGGGTAGGCCTTGATGATCTACAAGTCGGAATGAGTATTGTTGTAGTGGGGACCAAGGTGTTGGAAAAAGTAGATAACCGAAAGATAATGATTGTTAAAGCTAAAAAGATACAGCCTATTGTGGAGTGAAACTCCCCGCCTTTCCAGGCGGGGCTAGTCTTTTCCCTCCTTTCTCACCCCCCTAGAGGGAGGGGTGAACGTCAGTGGCCTCTCCCTCTTCCTTTTTTAAGAAGGTTTGCAATAAAGGGCGAGATCACCTACTTGGGTCCCGATATGCTGGGCGATCACCGGGCATTTGACCTGCAGGAGGAAGAATACTCTATCCCTTTTTTCCTCTTCCAGGGTCTCAAAATTTCCCTGTCCTTTGACCATTACCACATTGGCCTTCTGGAAGAGTTCTCTCATCTCGGTGCAACATTGGTCTAAGATAGTACCTGGGGCGTCATCCCCATTGGCGATGACCTCGGCCACATCTTCCATACCAACCTCTCGGGCGTCATCCATGGTGGCATCATTGATGATAGGGCCACCCTTTACAACATAAGTAACCGTTAGTTGGGGGTGGTGACGTTGGATCTCCTCTATTAGGACCTTGTCGAAGACGATCTCCCCTGCATTATCCCCTACAAAGAGGAGGGTTGAGGCAGTCCTGAGGGCCTCCTTGATCTCTTCATGATGGTCGATGCCAAAATCTTCGGTTAGGCTCCTTTGGATGGCCCCCCTTACATCCACACCTTCATCGAGACAGACGGAGTCTATCCTGTTGCCTGCAGCAGCCGCCCTGAGGGCCGCCCTTAAGGGGTCAGGGGCGTTCCTAATCTCACCCTTTAAAGACGGATATAGGCGCATGGCCAGGTGATTGTGATCCTGCCTATCCTTTCGGTAGGGGTCATTAACCCCTGTTTTCTCTTTGATCATCCTATTAATGGCCTGGGCAATCTGGGGGGGCATAGCCGCAAAACCATGCTCGAGGATAATGCGCAGGCCTTCCAGGGAGATCTCCTGCAGGAGGTCTGTGTTTGAGGTGGCCTTTTTGGCCGTATCAGTGGTGAACTTCAGAAGGCAGGGGATACAATCTGGGTATGCTTTCATCTATCTTTCGCGAAAGACCGCCCCGGTACTAGCTGAGCTGACCATCTGTGCATACCTGTACATATATCCGGATTTTATCTTTGGTTCAGGGCTTCTCCAGTCTTTGAGCCGTTGTTTTATCTCCTCCTCTGTTAGGTGAAGCTGCAACCTTTTTGCTGGGATGTCGATCTCGATGATATCCCCATCCCGTACCACGGCGATGGTTCCCCCTTCAGCAGCCTCGGGGGAGATATGCCCTATGGCGGCTCCTCTGGTTCCACCAGAGAACCTGCCATCGGTTATCAGGGATACCTCCTTGTCCATCCCGATGCCAGCGATCGCTGAGGTAGGGGCAAGCATCTCCCTCATCCCTGGCCCCCCTTTGGGCCCTTCATAGCGGATGACGATCACCTCTCCTTTGACGATCTCCTTGGCTAGGATGGCCCTTAAGGCGTCCTCTTCAGATTCAAAGACCCTGGCGGGTCCTTGATGTCTAAGCATCTCCGGGGCGACAGCCGAGGCCTTGACCACCCCGCCATCCGGCGCCAAATTACCGAAGAGGAAAACAAGCCCCCCAGTGGCGTGATAGGGATTGTCCAAGGGCCTTATCACCTCTGAGTTATTGATAGAAGACGATACTATATTCTCCCCTACTGTTTTTCCGGTAACGGTTAAAAGCTCTGTATTGAGTAACCCTCCTCTCGACAATTCCTTCATGAGTGCAGGGATCCCTCCGGCCCGATGGAGGTCCTGGACATGGTGGGGTCCCCCTGGTGAGAGGTTACACAGATGGGGGGTCTTTTGGCTGATCTGGTTGAAGATATCCAGGTCTATCTTCAGACCCACCTCATGGGCGATGGCTGGCAGGTGCAGCGCAGTGTTCGTGGAACCACCAAAGGCCATATCGACCGCTATGGCATTGGCAAAGGCCTCTTGGGTCAGGAGGTCACGAGGCCGTATCCCCTTGTCGACAAGCTCCATCACCTTCTGTCCGGCCTCCTGCGCAAGGCGCAATCGCGCATTGTCTATTGCCGGTATGGTTCCGTTGCCAGGCAGGGCAATCCCCAAGGCCTCGGAGCAACAATTCATGGAATTGGCCGTGAACATCCCAGCGCAAGAACCTGGTCCAGGGCAGGCAACAGACTCTATTTCCGAAAGCTCCTCTAGGGACATCTCACCTGTTGCCACCCTTCCCACCGCTTCAAAGACCGTGATGAGGTCTACCTCTTTGCCATGATACCAGCCTGCGAGCATTGGTCCACCACTCACTACAATAGCAGGGATGTTCAGCCGCGCCATGGCCATCATCATTCCCGGAACGATCTTGTCACAGTCGGCGACCAAGACCAATCCGTCAAAGGGGTACGCCCTGGCCATAACCTCCACCGAATCGGCAATGAGTTCTCGGGAACCCAAGGAGTACTTCATCCCCCCATGACCCATGGCGATTCCATCACAGATCCCGATGGTGTTAAACTCCATGGGGGTCCCGCCGGCCATCCGTATTCCTTTCTTGACGGCCTTACCGATCTCATGCAGGTGGATGTGACCAGGAATAACCTCATTTGCCGAGTTGGCCACACCGATCAGCGGCCGTTCCAACTCACTATCGGTATAACCCATAGCCTTGAAGAGGGATCGGTGTGGGGCCCTTTCTAGACCCTTTTTCATGGCGTCCGAACGCATATCATCCTCCTCATCTGATCCCCTTTTCTTCTTCCTTGAGTAGTTTATAATCGATGCTATCCACCAAGGCCTGCCAGCTGGCCTGAATGATGTTCTCCGAGACCCCTACCGTACCCCAGTTGGCCTTTCCGTCCCAGGACTCTATCAGCACCCTGGTGCTGGCCCCTGTACCCTCTTGGTCAGAGAGGACCCTAACCTTATAATCGATGAGCTTCACCTCCTTGAGCTCAGGGTAGAAATTCTCCAAGGCCTTCCTGATGGCGTTGTCCAGGGCATTTACCGGTCCGTTCCCCAGAGCAGCCGTATGTTCCACCCTGTCTCCCACCTTCACCATAATAGTGGCCTCGGAAATTGGGGGAGATTCGTCACCTCTCTTCTCTACGATCACCCGAAAGCCCAACAGGTCAAAGAACTTCTTATGAAACCCTAAGGCCTTCTTGATGAGGAGTTCAAAGGACCCCTCAGCCCCCTCGAACTGATAACCTCGGTTCTCCAGCTCCTTTAATGCCACCAAGATATTCTTGGTCGTTCTATCACCTTTTTGCAGCTTTATGTTGAACTCCTTTGCCTTGGCCAGGACACTGCTCTCGCCGGAGAGATCCGAGATGAGGACCCTTTGTTTGTTCCCCACCAACTCCGGCCTGACGTGTTCGTAGGTAAGAGGGCTTTTGCGAATGGCGCTCACGTGCATCCCCCCTTTGTGGGCGAAGGCGCTATCCCCCACATAGGGCTGATGTTTGTTGTGGGGCAAGTTGGCGAGTTCGCTTACAAACCTGGAGACCTCTTTGAGCTTGCGTAGTCGCTCATCGGAGAGGCATTCTGCCCCCATCTTTAACTTTAGATTGGAAATTACGGGGCAGAGGTCCGCATTTCCACACCTCTCCCCATAACCATTGATGGTCCCTTGGACCTGGACGACCCCTTCCTTTACGGCCAGGATGGTGTTGGCCACTGCCAAACCGGAGTCATTGTGGACATGAATCCCCAATGGGGTCTTGATCGAACTCTTCACCTCCCTGATGATCTCCTCTAGCTCAAAGGGCAAGGTCCCGCCATTGGTATCGCAAAGCACGATGCAGTCCGCCCCTGCCGTCTCGGCGGCCTTGATGGTCGCCAGGGCATACTCTTTATTTCCTTTAAAGCCATCAAAAAAATGCTCGGCGTCGTAGATGACCTCGGGAACATGCCCTTTGAGAAAGGTGATGGATTGGTAGATTAAATCCAAATTCTCCTCCAAAGAGATATCCATAGCAGTCAGGGGGTGGATGTCCCATGACTTGCCGAAGATGGTTATCACCTCTGTCTTTGCCTCCAGGAGGGAGCGGATATTGGCGTCTTTTTCCGGTGGGACCCCCTTACGAGATGTGCTTCCAAAGGCCACTACCTTCGCTGAGGTAAGGGGGATCTTACCCACCTCACGAAAATAGTGAACATCCTTGGGATTCGAACCGGGCCATCCCCCCTCTATGTAGTGGATCCCCAGCTCGTCAAGCTTCTGGGTAATCCTGAGTTTATCTTCCGCGGAGAAGGATATATCCTCTCCTTGGGTTCCATCCCTCAAGGTGGTATCGTAGATTTTTACCTCCATTATCCGCTCCCCTTGCCCAACTCAAAGGCCTCGTGGAGCGACCTCACGGCCAACTCCGTATATTTGGCATCTATGATACAGGAGATCTTGATCTCGGAGGTGCTGATCATCTTGATGTTGATCCCCTCCTTGGCCAAGGCCCCGAACATCTTGGAGGCCACCCCAGAATGGCTCCTCATACCCACACCGACCATGGACACCTTGGCCACTTCCTCCTCAGCGATGACCTCTTTTGCCCCCATTCTCTTGGCTAGGGATTTAGCTATCTTGAGGGCCTTGGGAAAATCTGCCGTGGAGATGGTGAAGGCTATATTGGCATATCCTTCCTCCAGGCTGGAGGTCTGGATGATCATGTCCACCACGATGTCCGCCGCACTGATGGCGTCGAAGAATTTGGCGGCGATCCCCGGCCGATCAGGGACCTTGGTAATCTCAACCCTGGCCTGACCCATGTCATAGGTTAGCCCTGATACCAGTGCCCTTTCCATTTCAATATCCTCCTCACAGACTATGGTTCCTTCATTTTCACTAAAAGATGACCGCACATGGATAGGTACCCCGTATTTCTTGGCGAATTCCACTGACCTGATCTGCAGCACCTTGGCCCCCAGGCTGGCCATCTCCAACATCTCATCATAACTTATACGGCTGATCTTTCTCGCCTGATCGCATATGTTTGGATTGGTGGTATAGACGCCATCCACATCAGTACATATCTCGCAAAGATCTGCCTTAAGGGCGGCAGCGATGGCTACAGCGGTGGTGTCTGATCCCCCTCTGCCCAGGGTGGTGATATTCCCCTCTTCGTCCTCCCCCTGAAACCCAGCCACAACTACTATCAACCCTTCCCGGAGATCAGAAAAGATCTTGTCGGCATCCACACTGGTGATCCTGGCCCTCCCGTGGACGCTGTCCGTACTGATCTTTATCTGGTGTCCGAGATATGACTTGGCCTTATATCCCATCGAGGTAAGGACAATAGAGAGGAGGGCTGAGGAGACCTGCTCTCCTGTGGCGAGGACCACATCCAACTCCCTCTCATCAGGCTCCGAGGCCACCTCCTTGGCCAACTTGAGGAGTCTATCGGTCTCTCCAGCCATGGCTGAAACCACAACGACTACGTCGTCTCCCCTTTCCTTGGTCTTGATCACCCTCTGGGAGACGCTTCTGATCCTCTCCACGCTGGCCACCGATGTACCCCCATATTTTTGTACTATTAAGGCCATCTTTTGATATAATCTCCTATTTCAACCTGATATAAAAAGTAGTTATTCTCCCAAAAAGTTGCTAAAAAGGGTACAAGATTCGTCTCCTAGGGTTCCAGGGGCCAAGGGGTCCAGTGATCGAGTGAAATACACTAGAACCGCTCGGCTGTCTTCGACCCTGAGACTTCGGCGTGAGCTCAGTCGAACGCTCAGACCGAAGGGAGCT
>JAFDHG010000073.1 GCA_019308925.1 Deltaproteobacteria bacterium | reverse complement strand
AAAGAAAACCGCGGCAAAAACATCACCTTCAGTTCAGTCATTTATCATTGATACTTGGCCCTCTTATCCCATATCCCCTTTTCCTTGTAATACTTAATGGCCCCTGGGTGAAAACCTACGGGAACAGATTTGGTCCCTCTGAAGGCATTTTCTATTGTATACTTTTTGGCCATGGGATGGATAGCATTGCGCTCTTCTGAGTGATCATAGACCGCCTTTATGATTTTGTAGACCAGATCCTCAGGAAGGTCCGTCCTGCAGATCCACATCTGGGGCAGGGTATAGGTATGGACATCCTTATCAATGCCTTTATATGTACCTGCAGGTATGATGAAAGGGACCACATTTGGGAACTTGGCCTGCATCTTCTTTAAGGCCTCTGGTTCTGTCTCTAGGAGACGAATAGGGATATCACGGGCCAACTCCATAACAGCTGCTATGGGATAGCCGGCTGCAATGATCCCTGCATCTATCGTGTTATCCCGAATCCCGGTGGTGATCTCATGAAAGGCCAGATACTTAGGTTTAAAATCGTCGAAGGTAAGTCCCCAACCCGCCTTTAAGTGCTTTTTGGAATAGATGTTCAATGTAGCACTTCCCGCCGGTCCTACGCCAATGACCTTACCCTTAAAATCGTTGATGGATTTGAGGGGTGAACCTTTACGCACAATCCAGTGGACATCGCTGGTGTGACCAACGGCAACGAGGCGTACTTTGTCCACATCCATGCCTTGTTTTTTGAGGCCATCTAAGGTCCCCATGCAGGCCAAGCCCATATCCATCTTTCCCCGGATTATCAAACGGCCGTTCTCTGTTGATGCTGCTGTTGATTCGGCCGTAACCCTTACCCCCGGGACATATTTATTGATTATCGCCGCAAAACCCGCCCCTAAAAAGTAATAGGTGCCAGCAGGGCTCCCTGTCCCGAAGGAGAGAAATCTTACCGCATGAGAGTTAGTTGCTATCCCGAAAGTAAAGATGGAAACCATACACAAGATAGATATTATTATTGTTATCTTTTTCATGTCACTCCCTCCTTCTCCCTTTTTATAGTTCTTTCACCACCATGGTAAACCCCGTAGGAGGACCGCTGAAATACATAGGAAAAGTTCGGCTATGCTCCTGGCCAGGTTTGATCACAGGTGGTTTACCCTTTCTCGGATAGAATCCGCCACTGGATGGACCTTCTGGTAGAAAGATCTGGAGTCGGTATCTCTTGGGCTCCTTTGAGATATTCTTTATGGCCACAGTGAAGTGGAGCCTTGGCGCGCCCTTATATTTCTTCATGAAGTAGTCTACTTTGGTGATTTCTGCGCTGGGGCAAACTTCATAAGTTATAGCCTCTTTCGTTTTACCCGCCTCGGGGCTGAGCGTGGCACAACCCAAAAAAGTCATGCCACCAAAGAGTAAGATCACAACCCCCACGATAATGACAAATCTACAACGTTTCATAATCTCCTCCTCTCTTGCTGTTTAATGATATAGCGCATACGACTTCTCCAACCAGACTTTGCCACTATCACCCCCTTTCTTACCTTCCAGATAGCAAAAATCAGCATACCTCCCGCACAGAAATTCCCCCCTCTGAGCTACAATTTTCTTCTGCGCTTAAAAAGCAAGAAATATGCCGTGTTTGCCTTTTTAGATGGAAAGCTATAACTTGCTGATTTTACAAGTATTTTATGTGTTACAAATTAAAAAACAGGAAAAACCCATTTTACATGAGCTCATTATTAAACAAAACGATACATTAATGATACAAATTGATACATATCAATGCAGATTGAAGGCCTTTAATTTTCTATAAAGGGTACTCCTGCTCATCCCTAATAGCGAAGCAGCCCGTGATATATTAAAATCGGTATTGTCTAAGACTCTTATAATCCGTTCCTTTTCTTGTTCCTTTATAGTCTTTCCCAATAAAGATCCTTTGCTAATATCTTCTGGCAAGGCCCTGACCTCATACAGTTGCCTTCTCCCCCCGCAACAAACCTTGTGATCTAATAACTCATCTAACAATAAATCACCCCTTACAGATCCACCATACAAGAGCACAAATCTTTCTATTATATTCTCAAGCTCCCTTACATTTCCTGCCCAACAGTAATTTTTAAGTTCTCTTAACATCTTGCTAGATATTGAGATCTCTTTTTCCCCATATTTTTTGCAATAATAGGAAATAAACTTTGAAACCAGATCTGGGATATCTTCTCTTCTCTCCCTTAACGATGGCATCCTAATTGCCAATATGTTCAACCTGAAATACAGGTCTTCCCGAAACAAACCTTTTTTAACTGCTTCGCCCAAATCCTTGTTAGTGGAAGCTATGATCCGGACGTCTATGGGAACAATCTGTTCCCCTCCCAATCGCATCACTTCTCTTTCTTGAAGGACCCTGAGCAACTTCGACTGCAGATTTATCGGCATGGTACCTATCTCATCTAAAAACAGGGTCCCTCCATGTGCTAGCTCAAATAGACCTATTTTCCCCCCTTTTTTGGCTCCAGTAAATGCCCCTTCCTCATAGCCGAAGAGCTCACTTTCCAACAGACTTTCGGGAAGGACACTACAATTTATCGCAACAAAGGGCTTTCGGCTTCTCAAACTCAAGCGGTGAATGCCTTGGGCAAGAACCTCTTTCCCTGTTCCAGTTTCCCCGGTGAGAAGGATGGTTGAATCCGTCGCGGCAAATCTCTTTGCCTGTTCAATAACCCTCTTCATCGCCGAGCTATATACCGAAAAGTGGTCGATGCTGTAATGGGCAATAAACCCCCGGGAAATCATTTGCTTCCTGATCTTGCTGTCGATCTTCTGAATCTCAGAGGCCTCACGGAAGGTCGAAACCACCCCCAGTATTCCCTCTTCAAGGAGGATAGGCATATGAGAGGCGATGATGTTAGTACCCCCAACAGTAAGAAAGTCATTATCTAAACTTGTCCCATGCTTCAATGCCTCTGTAATCCGGTTATAAGGCAATATACTACTGATGGGTTGGCCCAAAGCCTCATGGGTGTTGATACCCAAGATCCTCTCTGCCGCAGGGTTAAATAAAGTAACTCTTTCCAGATTGTCAACGACAACAACACCCTCAGTCAAAGAATTAAATATTGTTTCTAAACGGGTATATTCCTCTCTTTCTTTTCGTCTGAGGGTAGCAATCCTTATAGCTTCGTGAAAGGCCTGTCTTACGCTCTCCAGATTGTAGGTAATTAAGACCGCTTTTTTACCGTACTCTTTAGCCATATCGAGGGTGACATAACTTTTGCCTATGGCCACTTCATAACCTTCGTTAAATGCCTCTATCATTCCATACCTAAAATCGTTTTGGTTGCTAAAGATAACCTGCTTAATCTTGACACCATACAGCTCTTCTAATAGGTCCAACCCACTCAAGGGTTCAGGAGTCATAAGAGCGATCTTTTCCCCAAACTTGCCCGCCTGTTTAACCGCCCTCATAACGTCAAAATCCGGAATCCGAATGCTGACTACCGGGGTAGAGAGTCCCTTTTCTAATAAAGCGGCAGTGCCTCCCCAACTCACAATAACCTCAGCCCCCGACCTTTCCAGGCCCCTTGCATTTGGTATAGCCTCCTCCAAAACCCCTAGGTCAATTAATACCTCTACTTTATCGTAAAGCTCATCAGCTACCCTTTTTATCATCTCTTTCTGCATGGAAAATGAACAAATAAACCCAATCTTTATCTTCATAACCTATTAAACCTCCAGATTTTATATCAAGACTTGAGACGCCAAGAAAACTCTTCTTCTCCCTATCTTTTCATCTTGCAACCCTAAAATATTTTTCAAACTTGATTATAGCTTTTTGGGGGGCCTTTTACAACTTCTCTTCCAAAAAGGGTGTCTTAGGGACAGATTGACAATGGGCCTTGGGATCGTTAAGATATAATTTCAGTAGATAGGAGGAAGGATGCGCAAGGTAAAGGTAAAAGAGGCCATCGGGATGGTAGTGGGGCATGACCTCACCAGGATAGTACCGGGCGAGTTCAAGGGGGCGGTCTTCAAGAAGGGTCACATCATCCAAGAGGAGGATATCCCCCTACTCCTGGATACGGGAAATGAGGACATATATGTACTGGAGCTTGGGGAAGGGGAGCTTCATGAGGATGAGGCGGGGATGCGCATCGCCCGGGCCATCGCCGGCCCAGGTATAGAATTCTCCAGCCCAGAGGAAGGCAAGGTCTCCTTGCAGGCCAGATGGAGGGGATTGCTGCGGATAGACATAGCCCTCTTAGAGGGGATCAACTCCATGGGAGACATCATCGTCTCCACCCTCCACAACAATACCCCCTGCAAAGAGGGAACCACGGTGGCCGCTACCAGGATAATCCCCTTAACCATTGCCGAGCAGAGGGTTAAATGGGTGGAGGACAGTTGCAGGAATAAAAAGGTGGTGGACATCCTCCCTTATCAGTTGAAGAGGGTGGGGGTGATGGTGACCGGCAATGAGGTCTATCATGGGCGGATCAGGGACAGCTTTGACGAAATGGTGGGGAGAAAAATAAAAGGTTACGGGGCCAACATCTTGGAGAAGGTCATTGTCCCGGATGACCCCGAACAAATCGCCAGCTCCTTGCTGCGGTTGAAGGATATGGGGGGAGAGGTCTTCTTGAGCACGGGCGGACTCTCCATCGACCCCGGCGATGTCACCAAAAGGGGGATAGAGGAGGCAGGGGCAGAGATCATCTCCTATGGCTCTCCTGTCCTTCCCGGGGCGATGTTCCTCTATGCCCTCTTGGACGGGATCCCCCTGCTGGGGCTTCCCGCCTGCGTCTTTTACTATCAAACCACCATCTTTGACCTCATCTTCCCCCGGGTATTGGCCGGAGAGCAAATCACCCGCAAGGAGATAATAAGGATGGGGCATGGGGGGCTGTGCCTGGGGTGTGAGGTCTGCCGCTTCCCCATCTGCCCCTTTGGTAAAGGTTAAACTGATGGACGAGAGGACCCCCCTAAGGAACCTCCTCGTGATGATCAAGGGAGGGGGGGAGATGGCCAGCGGGGTGGCCCACAGGCTCTTTAGCTCACATCTGAAGGTCTTCCTGACCGAAATCCCGCAACCCCTCTGCATCAGGAGGGAGGTCTCCTTCTGCGAGGCCATCTTCCAAGAAGAAAAAGAGGTAGAAGGGATAACGGCCAAACACATCCCCTCCCCCCAAGAGGTCTATGCCACCTGGGAGGAGGGAAAGATCCCGCTGCTCATCGACCCTGAGGGGACCTCCAGGGAGGTTATGAGGCCCCATGTGATCGTGGACGCCATCTTGGCCAAAAGAAATACCGGCACATATAAAGGGGATGCACCCTTGGTCATCGGTCTGGGACCAGGTTTCTGGGCGGGGAAGGATGTAGATGTGGTCGTCGAGACCAACAGGGGGCATTACCTGGGGAGGGTCATCTACAACGGCCCGGCCCAACCGGACACTGGGGTGCCTGGGGAGATCGCCGGGGTGAGTGCCCAAAGGGTCGTGCGGGCACCCAGGGATGGTACCTTTCGCCTGGCGAAGAGGATCGGGGACATGGTCAAAAGGGGGGAGGTAATAGCCTGGGTAGAAGGGGAGCCGATGAGGACGGCCATAGAGGGGGTGATCAGGGGGCTGCTACGGGAGGGAACGGAGGTGCACAAGGGATTAAAGGCCGGTGACGTGGACCCCAGAGGGGTAAGGGAAAATTGCTATACCATTTCGGATAAGGCAAGGGCCGTCGGGGGAAGCGTCCTGGAGGCCATCCTTGCGCACTTCAACCTTTAATGGATGAACCCCAGGGTAATCAGAGAGGTAAATAGGCTTTGGGAGGAGGTCTATCCCTACCTGGCCCGCTATGTAATGGACCTATATGGCGACCAGGAGGGGGACGTGCTGGAACTGGGCCCCTTTTCCGGGGGGATCAGCAAGGAGTTCCTCTCCCTCTCACCACATTGGAAGATAGTAATTGCCGGGGAACTGTTGGAGCTTTTCGACCCCCTGAAAGAAGAGATAAGGGGGACCACCCATGCCAAGAGGATAATGTTTAAACCCTCTCCTCTGTTCCCTTTGGTCTTTCTGAACCAAAGCTTTGACCTAGTGATCTTCCGAGGGGCCTTTTTCTTCCTCTCCCCCTCCATCCTACAGGAGGTCTACCGGGTGCTGAGACCAGAAGGGCTTGCCATCTTGGGGGGTGGGTATGGGCCCCACACCCCTCTGGCCTTGATAGGGGAGAAAGCCGAGGAGTCAAAGCGGTTAAACAAACTGCTGGGAAAGAGATGGACAACAAAGGAGGAGGTAGCCAGGATGATCCAGGAGGCGTCCCTGGAAGAGGAGGCAGAGATCTCGGAGGAGGGGGGCCTGTGGGTAATCCTGAGAAAGGGAAAGGAGGAGGTAGGAGGAGGAGGAGACCTTGGTTTAGCCCAGGCCCTCTGCCTCGGGCACCATGAGATCATATCCTTGGTGGGAGCAGGGGGAAAGACGGCCCTGCTGTTCGCCCTGGCAGAAGAACTCTGTGCAAGGGGTGCCAAGGTCATAACTACTACTACTACCAAGATATTTGAGCCCACTGGAGAACAAGTTTCCTATTTGATAATAGAAGAGAACCATACGCGGGCCATGGAATTGGTGCGGGAAGGGCTTAGTTCCTACGGCCATGTCACGTTGGCTGCCAAGAAATTTGCAGGAGAAAAAATAGGGGAGGTGAGTCCTGATTTGATAGAGAGAATAGATCAGGAACTACCAATAGACCATATCATCGTAGAGGCTGATGGGGCCAAGAGGCTCCCTATCAAGGCCCCCGCAGACCATGAACCGGTAGTTCCCCCAGCTACATCCCTCCTCATCCCCATGGTGGGAATCGACGCCCTGGGAAGACCCTTGGGCGAAGAAGCGGCCTTTCGCCCTAGTCGCATCGCGGAGCTGACAGGGGCAACAATAGGGGATCCCATCACCCCCCAAGTCATAGCCAGCTTGATCATCCACCCCCAGGGGCTTATCAAGGGCACCCCTCCGAGGGCAAGAGTCATCCCCTTTCTCAACAAGGTCGAGACCCAGGAAGGGCTGGAGGGGGGAAGGGAGGTGGCCCATGAGGTCTTGCGCAACGGGGATCAACGGATAGAGGGTGTTGTGCTGGGAAGGCTCTTTTACCGCCGTCCCATAGTGGAGGTCATCAGGAGGAAGGGCACAGATGAGAGAGATCTATGAGGAGATCCTGCGGCTCTTGACAGAGGGAAAAAAGGTAATCCTGGCCACTGTCATCCAACAGGTGGGCTCTGCCCCCAGAAAAAGAGGGGCCCAGATGTTGATCAGGGCGGATGGGTCGTCCCTAGGGAGCGTGGGGGGCGGACGCATTGAGGCCGAGGTCCTGAAAGAGGCCAAAGGGGTATGGACCCCGGGAGAGGCGAAGGTCTTGGCCTTTCACCTCACCGGCCAGGAGGTGGCCGAAACGGAGATGCTGTGTGGGGGAAACGTCGAGGTCCTCATTGAACCTCTCTTACCAGGGCTCAGAGAGCTCTATGCCACGCTGCTTGAAATAAAAAAGAGGGGAGGGGAGGTAGCCTTGGCCACCTTTATCGCCACCGAACCCTTGCGGGAGGCAGTGGGGACCAAGGGGCTTGTATTCCCCGATGGAAAGGGCTTGGGTTCCTTAAGGTTAGAAGGGGATGCCCTCACAGAAGCCCGAAAGGTCATAAAAGAGAAGAAGGTTCAACTCCTCCCCTATCGAGGGGGAGACTTATATCTGGAACCGATCTTCTCCGAACCCACCCTATACATCTTCGGGGCAGGACACATATCCCGCCATCTCGCCCCCGTGGCCAATATGGTGGGGTTCAAGGTCATCGTCATCGACGACCGCGCAGAATACGCCAACCGAGAACATTTGCCTCAAGCCGACGAGATATGGGTGGAGAAATTCGAAGGGGTTGGGCAAAAGATCGATCCAGACAGGGAATCCTATATGGTGATCGCCACCCGAGGACACATGCACGACTACACGGTCTTGAAGCAGGTCTTGCCCATAGAGTGCCGCTACATCGGGATGATCGGGAGCCGCCGGAAACGGGACCTCATCTATCAACAACTGAGGCAGGAGGACTATACCAAAGAGGAATTGGGGAGGGTCCATGCCCCCATCGGCCTCGCAATCAATGCAGAGACCCCTGAGGAGATCGCCGTGAGCATCGTCGCGGAGCTGATCAAGGTAAGGGCAGAGGGCAAACCCTCTCAAGAGAAGACATGGAAGGTATAACAGGCACGTGGTATAGACCTATCTACTACTTCTTTGTTGCCTCAGGAACTGATTGATGCTGCCTATACCCCCTCACACCTCCCTAGCAACCATGACTATACCAATGTAACATCACCTTGTAGATATCACTTTACAATATACAAAGATTGTATATATACTTTGTATGTATGGAGGGTCTGATATGAAATCCAGCACAGTCAACATATCTTTCAATAAAGAATTACTCAAGCAAATTGATCAGGTAGCGGAAGAAGAATCGCGATCTCGCTCAGAACTCATTCGTGAGGCGGCCAGGGGGTATATTGAGCGTAAGCGGAAGTGGAAAAGGGTCTTTGACCTTGGTCGAATCAAGGCTGAAACAAAGGGAATCACGGAAACGGATATCAAGGAGGAAATCGCTGCTTATCGAAAAGAGAAAAAGAAGTAGATGATCAAAGTTGTTCTGGACACAAATGTCCTGACTTCTGCGATTCTGTTTGGTGGTAAACCGAGGCGGATTCTTGAATTAGCTTTCAGAGGGGAGATACAGGTCTGTGTTTCAGAACCGATATTGGAAGAACTAAAGGGAGTATTACGAAGACCGAGGTTCGATTTCAGCGCAGAGGTAGTGCAGACGATTCTTGCTGAGCTGATTGGTCTAGCTGATTTCGTCTATCCATCACAGAGAATCGAAGTAGTGGCTGAAGATCCAGATGACAATCGGATCTTGGAATGTGCCTTGGAAGCTTGGGCTGATTATATAATAACCGGTGATAGTCATCTACTAAACTTGATGAGTTTCAAGGATATCTTGATTGTCGCTCCTGATAAGTTGTTAGAAAAGCTTCGTTAGAGGAAAAGAAGCGGACGGGCATCGCATAATCCGGGGTTGGCGGTTCTCGGTGCCCTGGGGGGAGCAAAAGCGCAAAGAGGTTCACAGTATAAAAGGCGTTGACGCATCACAGGACTTCAGGTAAATTAATATTCAGACTGGGGGATCGTTCAACGGTAGGACAGCGGACTCTGACTCCGTCAATCCAGGTTCGAATCCTGGTCCCCCAGCCATAGAATAAAAATGGGTCTGGCTCCATCCAGTCAGACCCATTTTTATTACACGTTACAAAAAACGCCTCCCCAAAAAATCCCCGACAAAAAGGCCCCTTCGCGGGGCCTAGTTTAAGTATCCATTATCTTTGTACTTGGGTTGGTAGGGTTGGAACTAAAGATCAAAGAGTATACGGGGGGGGTTACTTATATAAGTCTATTTGTAGGGCAAGTACTAGCAGTACGTCAAATTGTTTCATAAGACTTTCACTAAGACGTCCAATAAATGGTTGCCCAGCAAAATACTTTTGTTTATCTATCGTGTACAACAGGTTAGCGAGAAAAAAGGTTGGTTTATCAAGTTTTAGGCCTTCTATCTTTTTTGGATCTACCTTAAGGGCAAGTGGATAATTAGCATATTTACTATTAGAAGTTCCAGAAGCTACGGTTGTATGGGAACTAGTTATTTTATCAAACCTTTCATCTCTAAGTACTAATACCGGCCGCTCTTTTCCCTCGGTAGGATCTTCAGTATACTTTACTTTAATTTTATATATGTCTCCTCGGCGTAAAGGGAAATTTGGATACGCTAAGCTCATTCTGGGCAGTTTTCGGAGAAGAAAATATCTGCTTCTTTAACAAGCTCTTTTTCCGCTTTTTCTAAGTCTTTTGGTAACGTGACAGAATGAAGAATCTCTCTCTCCTTTATTCTTCTTCCAAAAGAATTAATCTTGCTTCTCGCAAAGATTTGAGCTACTTCCATTGTTTTTTTATCGATTTTCGTATGGGGACTAGTAATTGCTTTATATAGCTCTTCCTTGCCCTGAGGATCTATAAATAATTGAAGCGCCTCTGATTCAATTTTAAAAAAATCCCGAATTCTGGTTAAATTCTTCAAAAGTGGCTTAGAAAATAAGCGAGGATGGTGTGGTTGAAGGTAACGAAGCTTTTGAACAGTTTGATCGGTTTTTTCTGCTAGTTCTCTCAACAGAGGTAATAATTTGTGGATATCCTCAGTTTTAAAAAGGCCACGAACTTTTTCAAGATATTGTATTGTTCGGTGACATTGGAATATTACAACTCGAATGAGAAGGTGTACCAAACAGGCGCCTGATAAGCGGCGGACATAGCTTTGCAGCAAAAGGATTCCATAGGTCCTTCCTTCAAATCTCTCCAATGCTAGTGTTTGAGCCATAGGATACCCTCCCTACTTAAAGCCAGCAAAAAGCATGCCGGGGACCAAAATTTGCACAATTAAATTTTTTGATTTATTTATATTATGATACAATTAGCTAGCTTGTAAAGCATCTTTTATACTTTTTTCAATTATCATGTCAATATCTTTTTTCATCTTTGATATATCAGTTTTTGCAATAAGTTATCAATTATTAAAATTATTTAGGTTATTTCTTAGATTGAGTCAACACTTCACCAAATTTATCCCCCCAAAACTGTGCCCATTTTGTGCTCAATCTACCTCAAACATCCTAACTTAATCTAATATTTCCCAACTTATTAAGACACAGGAAAAGCCAATGAGATCAGCTAATTAACTGAAAACATTGGCTCTCCTGAATTACTCTGTTTTGGACTCTGACTCCGTGAATCCTCGAATCCTGGTCCCCCAGCCAATGATTTTAAGGGGTTAGTTTTAACCCCTTTTTTAATTTCATGACCTGCGCCCGTGACGATGCCTACCTGTGACCGCCAGTAGGCTTCTCTTTTTTGTGCTGTCTCCGAATCCTGTAGCTGTAGCGGCGGGGCTGGTTTTGTAGATGAATTTGGAGGGGGGCGGCAGTTCTATATAGCTTGTTGTCAGGGATACAAAAGGTCCGGCGG
>JAFDHG010000072.1 GCA_019308925.1 Deltaproteobacteria bacterium | reverse complement strand
GATCCCTTTCGAGAAAAAAGGGGAGTTGAAACTTATCCTTCGCCATCCCTACGGGAAGAAGGGAAGGGCTATCTATGTTTACAGACTGATGAGAGAATGGACAGGCGAATATGTTCTTCCCTCTGCAGCTGCCCCCTACGTCATCCTTCACAAGGACGGTGCCGTCTGGTTTTCTGACACAGGCTGGGAAATGGACATTTCACCTTACTATCCAGGGGTAAGCTATGCAGTAGATCTGGAGTATCGGACAGATGGCAGTTACCTGATCCTGCATAAGGACGGGGTGGTGTGGGACAGGACTTTTGGCTGGATTGTTACTACTCCTCCCTATTATCCCGATACATGCTATGCTAAGGACTTGGAGCTAAAATTTGATGGTTCTTACACTATCCTACACCGAGATGGGGCCCTCTGGAATAGGTCTGCTGGTTGGACTCTCGCCTGTCCCCCATATTATAAAGGAAGCGGTTATGCTCTAGATCTGGAGTATAGATCAGGTGGCAGTTATTTGATACTGCATAAGGATGGAGCTGTTTATGACAGTGCCTTGGGTTGGAATACCAATACCCCCCCCTATTACCGTGGATCAGCCTATGCTATGGATCTAGAGCTGATGTCTGATGGGAAAAACTATGTCATCCTGCATCAGGATGGCGCCCTGTGGTCTACTGATGGTGGCTGGGTGTTGTCAACCCCCCCTTACTATAAGGGCACCGGTTATGCGGTGGACTTGGAGCTCAAGGCCGATGATACAAACTACGAAATCCTGCATAAAGAGGGAGCGATATATGACTCTGTCACTGGCTGGGACCTGGACACCCCACCGTATTACCCAGGTACTGAGTGGGCAGTAGATCTGGAGGTGAGGTAAGATAGTGGGGAAGGGCTAAAAGGAGAGGAGGGTCAAAAAAGAAGAGATTTGTTTCCCTACCAATATGTTTGTCGGTTTTGGGTGTGGCAGGAAGTGGCTGGGCAGCGGTGTGTTTGCAAGGGCTTTGAGGAGATTGAGGATTGAAGAAGAGAAAGGAGGGAGATGAGATGGGAAGGCTATTATTTCTGGTATTGTTAATGTGTCCATTATTTGTAGGGGGTGTGGCTGTGGCGGCGGACCTTGATGTCTGTCCCACCTGTCCCTATACTACCATTCAGTCGGCGATTGATGCCGCAGTAGATGGAGACCGGGTACGGGTTACCGAGGGGACCTATAGTGAAAATCTTACCATTAACACCAAGAGCATCACCGTTTCAGGGGGCTGGAGCGCTAACTTCAGCACCCGGACGCGGGACCCGTCCCTTACCGTCGTTGATGGGGGGGGTACTGGTAGGGTATTGAGGGTATCGTATATGTCGTGGGAAGCGGATATTACCGTACAAAACATCACCTTGCAGAACGGCACCCATGATTGGGGCGGGTGTGTCCGAGCACATACCAGCGCTGAACAACCAATGGACATCACGTTTGAAGATGTGATTGTGCAGGACTGCGAGTGTACTTATGGTCATGGAGGTGGAATCTGCATACTTCCCTTTGGTGCCCAAATCAGAGCACGATTTACCAATGTCATTGTGAGGGACTGTGCTACTACGGGCTCTGGTGTCGGCGGCGGAATGTACCTCGGTTCTGATGATGGTGGTGATCCATCCATTCCAGGAGATTTAGAGGTGTTTATCGTCAACTCACTGATATACGACAACGAAGCAGACAGAGAGGGCGGTGGTATAGACATCTGGGCCCAGGATGATAGCAGCACACGGTGTGTCATCCTCAACAGCACGATAACGGGGAATACCTCTTATAATACATCCCTAGGTGGTGGGGGAGTAGTAGTGAATGATGATGGTGTTTCAGGAACGACTTCTATCCTTGGGATGTACAATACCATCCTTTACGGAAACACTGCGAGCCCTGGAGCAGACCTCACTATCGCTCTTGGGGGAACCCAGTCAAGGTCTGATGTTTACTACAGCGATTTTAATGGTGTCAATCACGTAAGTGGCACTTTTAACCAGGCAAACAACCTTAATACAGACCCCCTCTTTGTCGGCGGCGACGACTATCACCTGGTATCCACCTCCCCCTGCATCGATGCGGGCGACAATGACCCCCCCTATCTCCTCCCCTATACTGATATGGACGGCAACCGCCGGGTGGTAGACGGAGATGGTGACCTCGATGCCGTTGTGGACATGGGTGCCTATGAGTATGACAGCACGGCTCCCACCCCTTGTATCCTCCACAAAGATGGGGCGGTGTGGTTCTCTGATACAGGCTGGGAGCTGGGCACACCTCCATATTACCCTGGCACTGAATATGCCCGAGACCTGGAGCCCCACCCTAACGGCTCCTACGGCATCTTGCACAAAGATGGGGCTTTATGGATCAGTACAGATGGTTGGGAGCTGGGCACACCACCATATTACGCTGGTACAGAATATGCCAGAAAGGCAAAACTGCTGCCCGATGGCTCCTACAGTATTTTGCACACTGATGGGGCGATCTGGAATAGTGTGTCTGGCTGGGATTTAAGCACCCCTCCCTACTACTCAGGCACAGGCTATGCTGTGGATCTGGAGTACCGGACCGCTGACAACTATCTGATCCTGCACCAGGAGGGGGCGGTCTATGATTCTGCTTCCGGCTGGGACATGGGCATCCCTCCCTACTACCCAGGCACACCCTATGCCAAAGATCTGGAGCTGAAGGCATATGGGTCCCACTATGTCATCCTGCATCAGGATGGCGCCCTGTGGTCTACTGATGGGGGTTGGGTGTTGTCAGAACCACCCTACTATGCTGGTACCGGTTATGCAGTGGATATGGAGCTCAAGGCCGATGATACAAACTATGAAATCCTGCATAAAGAGGGAGCGATATATGACTCTGTTACTGGCTGGGACCTGGACACCCCACCCTACTATCCTGGCTCAGACTGGGCGCTGGATCTGGAGGTGAGGTAAGACCTTAACGGGGGGTAGCTAGTTATGGAAAGAGGTTCCCAGAAGGTGCCCATTATTTAGCCTCCAAGGGTGTTCTTATGCACCTTGTCTATAGATTAAGAGGAAAAAGTGGGTAGATCTTCGCTCCACTCAGATGGATCTGGCTGGTAAGCCGTGATAATCCGCACATCATCTCTCTGTACGTCGACAGCAATTTGTACAGGTAAGATCTTCTCCCCCATTTTATTTAAATTTATTCTACTACAAACATATGCTATCGATCAAGGAAATGGGTAGACCATCAACAGAGCCCCCCCTTGTCTGAAGGGGAGAATGGTGCTATCATTTTCTCAAAAATTCAGGAGAAGGGTATGGTTTGGCGAGACGCGAAAGGATTTACTTTAATTGAACTGATGGTGGTGGTGGTCATCTTGGGGATTTTGGCCGGGCTCATCATCCCCAAGATCATGGGCAGACCTGAAGAGGCCCGTCGGCTCAAGGCCAAGATGCAGATCCAACAGATCGAACAGGCCCTCAAGCTCTATTATCTCGATACCGGCACCTACCCCACTACTGAACAGGGACTCAATGCCCTGGTGGAAAAGCCCACCATCGAACCCATCCCCAAGCGATGGAGGGAGGGGGGGTATCTGGAGAAGGGGAAGGTTCCCCTCGACCCCTGGAGCAACCCCTACGTCTATATATCCCCGGGAATCCACAGCGAGGACTTCGATCTGGAGTCCTATGGCCCGGATGGTGAGGACGGGGGAGAGGGGAAATATGCCGATGTCGAGAACTGGGACTTGGAATAGCAGGGCCTTCACCCTCCTTGAGCTGGTGGTGGTTCTCTTCATCCTGGCCCTCTTTGCCACCATTGCCGTCCCCAGGCTTCAGCTATTTCTCTCCCACGGAGACACCAACAAGGCCATCAGGCAGATCCGAGGGGTAGTGAGATATCTGGCCGGAATGTCCGCCTCGACCAGGGTGCCGTATAGATTGAATTACGACCTCTCCCAGGGGGTATGCTGGGTGAGCTGTCAGAACGGTGAGGGGGAGTTTATGGAAGAAAGGGAGGTCCTTACCCGCCCCCTTCACCTCCCTCCAGGGGTGAGCTTTAAAGATGTCGTTACCCCCCGTGGTGAATATAAAGAAGGGGTTCCCTATACGCAGTTTTCCCCCACCGGCTGGGTGGAAAATACCCTCATACATTTAGAGGGGAGTTGTGTGGTTACCTTAAAACTCCTTCCCCTCACCGGCGAAGTAAAGATCTATGAGGGATATGTGACTGAGGAGAAGGAATGAGGCAGAGGGGCTTTACCCTCATGGAGGTGATGGTAGCGCTGGCTATCCTAGCCATAGCCCTGGTGGTTGTCTTCTCTCACCAGGTTGCAAGCATCGATCTGGGAAATGAGGCGATGATTATAACCAAGGCTACCTTATTGGCCCAGGAAAAGATGACTGAGCTGATCGCCCAGGAGAGATTGGCGACAGGGGAGAATGAGGGTGAGGTGCAGGAAGGTGTACCTCCCTTCAGATGGAAGACGACGGTGGAGGACGCCGAGCCCGAGGGTATGCGGCGGGTTATGGTCATTGTAAAGTGGAAGGAAGGGGATAAAGAGAGAGACCTGGATCTTGTCACCTATGTGGCCCCTCAAGAATAGTAGAGGCTTTACCTTGATGGAGGTGATGATCGCCGCTGCGATTCTGGCGGTGATCATGGGTATCGTCTACGGCTCCTTTTCGGGAAGCCTCAAGACCATGGAGATAGGTGAAGAAAGGGGCGAGGCCTACCGTAAGGCCAGGCTCATCCTCAGCCGGATGGCCCAAGAGATAAGTTGCGCTTACCTCCCTTCAGGAGAGGATCTCCCCGACATCGCGTATGCCTTCATAGGTGAGGATAGGGAGGAGGATGGTTTGCCGCAGGATACCCTGAATTTCATCTCGACCTCTCTCCTCTTAAAGGGGAAATCAAAGGGGCTGAAGGAGGTCGGTTATTACATCACCATTGATCCCCAGACGGACGAGCCCACCCTATTGATGAGAGAAGATACCACCCCTGATGAACGTTCAGATGAGGGAGGCAGAAGTTATGTAGCGGGCGGGGGGATAAGTGGTCTGGACTTCACCTATTACGATGCCCAGGGGAGGGAGTGGAAGAGGTGGGATTCAACCTCTCCTGTCTTTGGGGAGAAGCTCCCCAAGGTGGTAGATATCTCCCTCTTGCTCAAGGATGAAAGGGGTGAGATCATCTCCCTTACAACCAAGGTCTATATCCCCCTTGCTGGAGATTAGATGTCGATTAAGGATGAAAAGGGCATTGCCCTGATCCTGGTACTGGTGGTGATTGTTCTGCTCGTCTCCTTGGTAGTCGATTTCAGCTACACCATGAGGGTCGATCTTACCTTGGCGGCCAACTTTAGGGATGAAACAAAGGCCCTTTATGTCGCCAGGTCAGGTGCCGAGACAGCCAGGCTTCTGTTGAAGGAGGACGATCCTGCCTACGACGGGCTCGATGAAGAGTGGGCGCACTTCAACGAACACCCCGGTTTCATCTCCGAGGACGACGAGGGGAGGTTCAAGGGGGCACTAGAGGACGAGGCATCCAAGATTGCCATTAATAACATTGTAACTGACGAAGGGAGTTATAATCAGCTGGAAAGGCTCTTTAGACTCTTAGAAATGGACCCTGACCTGCTAGACCCCATCCTCGATTGGCTCGACCCCGACAATGAGCAAAGCCCCCTGGGGGCCGAGGACCCGTACTATCAGGGTCTCTCACCTCCGTATCCATGTAAGGATGGTCCATTGGCCACCTTAGAGGAGCTCCTCCTGGTGAAGGGGATGACCGAGGAGATCCTATATAGGGCTGAGGGGGGAAAGGGGCTTATCCATTACCTTACCATCTATTCTGAAGGTAAGGTAAACATCAATACCGCCTCCTCTATTGTCCTGCAGAGCCTCTCGGATGAGATCGATGAGGGGTTGGCCCAGGCCATCATCGCATATCGTCAGGAGGAGCCCTTCAAAGAGATATCAGAGGTAAAGAATGTATCTGGAATGACTGAAGAGGTATACTCTGAGGTCAGCCCTTACATCACGACAAAATCCTCGACCTTTTCTCTGCGGATAGAGGGCCAGGTGAGGGGGATCAAGAAGAAGATCTCTGCGGTGCTGGAGAGGGCAGGGGAGGACGTGAAGCAGATTTTCTGGAGGGTGGAGTAGATGGCGTTGTACCTTCCCGGCTGCCGGATAGTAGGGCTGGATGCTGGGGCTCACTCCATCAAGGCCGTGCAGCTCACCACCTCCCTTACCAATTTTAAGATTACCGGCTTTTTAATAAAGGAGCGCCAGGGGAGTACCTGGGAAGACCTGGCTGAAGACCTTCGCTCCATCACGCCGGAGGGGCCTTTGCAGGGCGATGTCTTTGTGACCTCCTTCCCCAGCCATAAGGCCCTCTTTCGCACCTCTGAACTCCCCTTCTCCCAACTGGACAAGATCGAGGCGGCCATCCCATATGAAGCCGAATCCATTATGATCTCACCTTTGGAGGAGATGGCGGTTGATTTTACTCTCCTTGAGGGGACGTCCCAAGGGAGCTCTGTTATTATCACATGTGTACAGAGGGAGCTCTTGCAGGATTATATGGACGCCCTGCGTGAGGGGGGTATGGTCCCCGATATGATAGATATCGACGCCTTGGCCCTGGCCCGCCTGATGGAAGAGGTGAAAGAAGAGAGGGGTATTGTCCTCCTTGATGTAGGGGCTGAGAAGATCTCGGTGAACATCTTCCAAAAAGGGGGACTGCGGTTCACCCGATCCATCCCCCTGGAGGATGGAGGAGGGAATGGAATTGAGGAGATCAGGCCTGCTCTCGAAGAAGTGATCTTTACCATGAAAGCCTATCTTGGCGCAGGGGGAAGGCCGATAGAGGAGGTGTGGCTCACCGGAGGAGGTTCCCGGAGAGAGGGGCTTGATGGGTACCTGGAGAAAGAAATAGGGGTAAAGGTGAATTACCCTGATTTCTTGAAGAAATTCCCCTCCACCGTGACCCTGCCTGAGGAGGCGAATATGATGGGGGGAGTGGCCCTGGGCCTGGCCCTGCGGGGCCTGAGGAGAGAAAAGGGTAGGGTGGACCTGGCGGGAAAAATTCCCAAACCCTCCCAGACCCTTACCCCTACGCTGCGCAAGAAGGTCTTTATTATAACCACTGCCGTTATCCTCCTTTTGGTCCTGATCGGGGCAAATTTCTATCTGGGGATTGCAGCCAAGGAGAGGCGTTACACGATGCTCAAGGGAGAGATGCGGCGGGTATTCAAAGAGGCCTTCCCCGAAGTAAGGGGGGTGGTGAATGAACTCCAGCAAGCCAGGGAGATGGTCAGGGGGATGGGTGAGCGGGGGGTGAAGATTAGCTCTCACCGCGGATACACCCCCCTGAAGATCCTCCGCGAGATCGCTCAACGCCTCCCTGAGGGGACGAAGATCGTGGAATTGGACATGGATGAGGGGAGGGTCGCCCTGCGGGGGATGGCCCCCTCTTTCGCTATGGTGGATGAGGTAAAGAGCTCCCTTGCTGCCTCTGCCCTCTTTCAGGATGTGAAGGTGGGCAAAGTGGAGCTCGCCCGGCGGGGTGGAAAGGGGGTACTCTTTAGGATGGTCCTTGCCAGGGAAGAAAAATGATTAAAATAGGGAATTGATAGGATTCAAGGGTTCAAGGATTCCAGTGGTCAAGTGAAATGCTTAATAATTATAAGGAGTTAAAAGTTTGACAGAAGGCTTATCAGCTTTGTATCGAGATCTATAAGATTACCAAAGGTTTTCCGAAGGAGGAGAGGTATGGGTTAGTATCACAGATAAGGAGGGCTGCTGTATCAGTTCCATCAATTATAGCAGAGGGGTATGGAAGGAAGACGACACCAGAATATATGCAGGCATTATACATAGCTTATGGTTCCAACTGTGAGTTGGAGACTCAGATCTTGTTATCGGGTGATTTGGGCTACATTGAACCGGATGATCTAAAGAATCTTCAGAGAGATATAGGAGATGTTGAGAGGATGCTCAAGGCACTCATTAAATCTTTAGAGAACAAACACTCGAACCCTTGAATCCTCGAATCCTTAAACCCTTTTTGGCAACTTTTTTGGAGAAGAACCTAAAATGATTAAAACGATAAAGACGATAAAGAACCTCACCCAGCGGGAAAAGGTCCTGATCGGAGGCGCCGCCATCTTCATCATCGGCCTTTTGGGCTACTATTTCGTTATCTCACCTGCGCTGGAAAGATCCAGGTTGCTGAGCCGCCTCATCGCCCAAAAGGAGATGCAACTGCAGGAACTCCTCCTGCTGAAAGAGGAATATCGCACGTTGAAGGCCTCTGAGGATGAGATCGTCAGCCGGCTCTCCGCCGCCGGGGGGTCTGTCTCACCCTTATCTCAACTGGAGCAATTGGCCAGAAGTGCGGGCCTAAGGGATCGGATCCAGCAGATGAAGCCCCTCTCCCCCATCTCCACCCCACGCTATACCGTCGTCCCTGTGCAGTTGAGGTTCAAGGGGGCGGGGTTAAAGGAGGTGGTATCCTATCTCTACGAGATAGAAAACGCCTCTCTACCCTTCCGAATAAAGAGGCTCAAGATCAGGTCCACGGCCCGCTCCCCCGGCAGCCTCGATGTGACCCTGGAGATTTTGACCTTCAGCGTCTCTGGCGGAAGATAGCTGGAATGCTTTATCCCTCCTCTTTGTGCCCGGATTTCTCTACGCCGAGAGCTGAAAAAAATGCTTGACACCGAACTCTAAATATATATACTTAACAAAAATGTTAAGTATATATATTTAGATGAACTATCCTTTTTTAAGGTCTCTAGGAGATAGGCTCTTTTTCGGCGTGGAGGATGTGGCTGAGTTTCTGGGCATCAAAACCTCTTCAGCCCATGTCCTCTGTTCGAGGTATGCCCAAAAGGGACTCTTCATCAGGCTCAAGCGCAATGTTTATATCTTGGCAGAAAGGTGGAGAAATCTGGGGCGTGATGACTTTATCTCCTTGGCCAATTTCCTCCAAGTCCCCTCATACATATCCTTTCTCAGCGCCCTTGTGTACTATGAAGTAACAACCCAGGTTCCGAGGATGGTGTGGGAGAGCGCCTCTCTCAAGAGGACTAAGCGCTTATCCGTTGACGGTGTGGAATTCCGCTACTACAAAATAGCCAAACACCTCTATCTCGGATTCCGGAACGAGGACGGTTTCTTCATAGCAGAGAGAGAAAAGGCCTTTCTGGACAGCCTCTATCTCTTTTCTGTTGGTAGGTATTCCCTCGACATTCCGGCTCTCGATCTGGGGAAGCTGGAGAGAGAAGGGATTGAGAGATGGATCAGATATTATCCTGAAAGGACGAAGAGTCTGGTTTCAGAGATATGGGCGACTTGATAGCTCAAGAGAGATTCGAGATAGAGGTGCTGGACAGGATGAACAGTGCAAAACTGCTTTCCCCCCTTGTCTTTGCCGGGGGTTCCATGCTCAGGCTTTGCTATGGTCTGAACAGGTTTTCCATCGACTTGGATTTCTGGTTTAGGAGGGAGGTAGAACCTGAGACTTTTTTTCTTTCATGCAAGGGAACACTCTCCCAATTCTATCGCTTAAAAGATACCGCACAAAAACATTACACCCTACTCTTTGAGATTTCTTCTTCGGATTACCCTCGAGGCCTCAAGGTGGAGATTCGAAAGGAGATAAAAAGGGTCAAAACTGAGGACGCCATCGCCTTCAGTCGTTACTCATGGCATCAGGTCTTAGTACGAGTGGTATCCCTTGAGGACATGATGCGGGAGAAGATGCAGGCATTTCTGGAGAGGGAGGAAATCAGGGATTGCTTCGATATAGACTTTCTGCCTCTCCCCCGTGGAGAGAGATCTGCGGCGAGCTCTTAGGGTGAGGGGGATTGATCAATGTCAATATTTCATGGATGTCCCTTCTTATTCCTGCGCAGGCAGCCTCGATGTGACCCTGGAGATCTTGACCTTCAGCACATCAGGGAGATAGGTTTAGACTCATCTCTATATCCAGTCCAAGAAAAAAAATCCTCCTCCCAGGAGATTGCGTTATCATCTCCCGAGAGGAGGATTGCCTTGAATCAGAGATAGGTCAGAATTGTTTATTAAGGTCCTGGCGGCTGGGGAGGTGGACACTCACACCCCGTTCCTTTCCATGCCATAGTATTCGCAAACATCCCCCAATTTTCCTCCGTGTCCATGCCCGTGCCGATCAGGCTTCCTTTTATCTCCCAGTACTCTTCCACTTCATTCCAGAAGATCACGCCGTCAAAAGTTCCACCATATTCTTCCTCAGCGCCAGATACATGATAAGCGAGATAGACAAAGTCTCCCAAGACGGTTCCTTCCAGCGATTGTTCTTCCAGTTCCCACTCATGGGTGCGGTCGTCGTAATCCCACCGGTACAGCGTACCGTAGAGCCTGGTGCCAATCTGGTCTGTGATTTCTAATGCTAACTCTGGATATTCCTCCGCATAAAACTCGCCCTGAAACGGATCTCCCGGGGGCGATTCCCAAAATTCAAACTCCATTAAATTTAAACACCAGCACCCTGTCAAATCACGCAGATACTCCAGGGCCTTGGCATACCCTGTCCCAGCATAATATGGGGGGGTAGCAATGTTCCAGCCAGTTGTGGTGTTCCAGATGGCCCCATCAGTGTGCAGGATACTCACCCCCTCGGAGTTATAGATGAAGTCCACCGCCCATGCAGTACCAGGGTAGTAAGGGGGGGTACTTAGATTCCACCCGGTGTCTGAGTTGTAGATCGCACCCTCCTGGTGCAGGATGTTATACGGACCTGCCGGCATCTGGGCCAGGGCCACACCTGCCACAAGGACAACCAAAACGATTACCAAACCTCCAAGACATCTCTTCATGATTCACCTCCTGTTTTAGTTAAATACCTACCTTTTTGGAAAAGTCAATTGAATTCTTACCTCAGGACTTCATTCACCTCTTTTCTTTAAATGCTCCTCTCCCACTTAGTTTGTCGAAATAGGGGAGGGCCAAAAGGCCTTCCCCTATTATATCTTACCTCACTTCCAGATCTACTGCATACTCAGTACCTGGGTAATACGGTGGGGTGTTCATGTTCCAGCCGTTAACAGAGTCGTATATCGCGCCCTCCTTGTGCAGGATCAGGTAGCCGTTCTCCAAAAGCTCCAGGGCCAGGGCATAACCGGTACCGGAATAATAGGGAGGTGTTGTAAGCACCCAGCCACCAGAGGTGCTCCACAGGGCACCGTCCTTGT
>JAFDHG010000071.1 GCA_019308925.1 Deltaproteobacteria bacterium | reverse complement strand
ACGATGAAGACGGGATCTTTGATATGGATTGCATAGGTCAAGAGGGTCAAACCTCCTAGAAGGCTGAGGTACCAAAAGTAGATGGGGATGACGCTTTTTCCCTTCTTCTCCGAGGCAACCAACTAGATCAGGAACCTCATAAAAAAGCAGATCTGACCCCCAAAATGAGGAGATGACCCTTCTTTTTAGACCAATAGAATCTTCTCTCTTTTGGGTTATTAACCATAAAGGCTGCCCCCATGAGGCCGCCAAGACGGGGCCTGAGGGAGAGAAAGCCCTAGAGGCCTTAAGTCTGGGAAATGAGGCAGACTCCCAGGCAAACGATTAATACTCTCAACATCCTAATAAACGAAAGGTGTTCTAGGAGCTTACCTCTTGTCATATTATGGAAAAGATCATTGCTCTTAATCTAACTATTTGAAGACACTAACCTATACCTTTTCTAAATTCTTTTCAATCCCTTTAATTTACTACCAAACATGTTCAGGACGATATGTCCTTTGATTATCTTGGCATTGGCGAGGTAAGGATATGTTGATGGCTAGACCTTTTTAAGTCTATCACGACTCCTAAAAAGGCACTGAAGGGGTTTAAGGGGAAGGGCGACAGGCCTGCCCAACGGAGACGGTAGGGAGGCGAGGTGAGGGAGGCCCTGATCAATGCCTTTAACTCCCAGAGGGAATAAAAACGGGCGTGGTTATAGATGCTTTGCCTAAATTTACCTCTTATCCTTCTGAAAATGGACAAAGGAGAAAGGGCGTTCAACACCCCCAAAAAGACCCGCTCCCGCGTGACCCGGAAGGCCTCCTTTAATGTTAAAAAGGGGTCCTCAACGAACTCCAAGGTGGTGACCAAGATCAGCATGTCAAAGCTCTTATCCTTGAAGGGGAGCTCCTCCGCCCTGGCGTGCAAAAGAGGGGGTCCTTTATCCAGCTTTTTCCTGGCCTTCTCCAGCATGTATGGAGAGGGATCTACCCCCACTACCCGCATGCCCTGTCGCTGGAGGAAGAGGAGGAGATTTCCTGTGCCACAACCCACATCCAAGAGCATCTTTTCCCCCTGGGGCCTGAGTAGACGAAGTATCAGTTCCTTCTCAGATAGATCGTAACGAGCCCCTTCCTTTGTTCCATACCAGCGATCGTAGCCCTCAGCCACTTCTCGGTCGAATAATTCATTCACTGCCCCGGTCCCCACATCCAGTCTTCGTAGAATCTCCCCATGACATGGTGCGGGTCATTTCTCTGCACTTCTTCCTTGCGGAAGGAATATTTGTAGCTGTGGATATAGGCCGTGATCACCTCATAGGCCTGATTGATCTTTCTGATCATCTCTTCACAATAGGCCTCCTCCTGCTGGCAATGATCAGGGTGGTATCTCTTGCTCAATCCCCGGTAGGCCTTTTTAATCTCCTCCGAGGAGGCCTCTTCTTCCAACTCTAAAACCTTTCTGGCGGCATCGATCTTTTCAAAAGTAATCCTCTTCATTTCTCTATCTCCGGGGTGTTTCATACAACAATGCTTCCTCTTTTTCTTTCTCTGATGTATTTATTGTATAACTGCCTGTCTGGGTAACCTTCAAAGATTTCCTTTATCATAGATTAGGGCTTCGGACAAGGGCCAAAAATGCCTTTGACAAGGAGGGGTGCTTTTAGTATAAAGGCTAAAGGGAGACCAAAAGATGGAGAAGGTCCTCAAACTAATCCAGGAGGATCTGCAAAAAGTTGAGGAGGAGGTTAAGAACCGGTTCGTCTCTCAGGTCCCCCTCATCACCACGGTGGCGGAAGACCTGATCTCACGCGGCGGCAAGAGGTTTCGCCCTGCCCTCCTTTTGCTCTCCGCCAGACTCTGCGGCTATAAGGGCAGAGACCATATCCCCTTGGCCGTGGTCATCGAGTTCATCCACACCGCCACCCTCCTCCATGACGATGTGATTGATAACGCCGAGGTCAGGAGGGGGAGCGCCTCAGCCAACACACTCTGGGGAAATGAGGCCAGTGTCTTGGTGGGGGATTTCCTCTTCTCCAAGTCGTTTGCTATGATGGTGGAAATAGGTTACTTACGCATCCTGCAAACCTTGGCCTCGGCCACCACCGCCCTGGCAGAAGGGGAGACCATGGAGCTGGTGAAGACGGCTGACCTCTCTATAACAGAGGAAGAAAATCTGGAGTTGATCATCAACAAGACAGCCGTCCTGATATCCGCCGCAACCCGTATAGGGGCCATTTTAGGAAAGAAACCGCTGGAGATCGAAGAGACCATGGCCCACTATGGGCTCCAGGTGGGGATCGCCTTCCAGCTGGTGGACGATTGTCTGGATTATGTTGGCGAGAAGGAGGCCCTGGGGAAGGAGACAGGCAGTGATCTTAAGGAGGGGAAGATCACCTTGCCCCTCATTTATGCCTTAAAAAAATGCACCCCTGAGGAGAAAAAGGAGATCCAAGAGATCGTCTTGAGCGATGAGCTTCCCCCTGATGGCCTGCAGAGGGCACTTTCTTTTATTGATAAGTATAACGGCATCGACTACACCTTCGCCAAGGCCCAGCAATATATAGATGGGGGTAAAGAGAAGTTATGGAGTCTGCCTCCCTCTCCAGAGAGGGATGCCCTCTTCGAGATGGCCGATTATGTGGTCAGAAGGAGGATTTAAATCATCTGACCCCATTTCCGTTCTTTAATCCCCCTGATAACCCTTTCGGGTTATCCCCTGGAGGTACTCCTCGACTACCTTGTACGGATCAAGGCCCAAGATCTTGGCATAGGCCCCCAAAAAACCCTTTAGGTATACCGGGGCAGGGAAGGCGTGGATATCTTCTTCTTCGATGGATCTCAAGTTGTCCTTGCCTATTTTTGTCTCCATTGCCACCACATCTAGTCCCAAAGAGAGGTACTCGCGAATTTTACGCAAACTTTCTCCTGAAAATGTCACTTCTTTACTACCCATGATCTCCCTTATTTCCTCCGGGCCGAGGCGTCGATGGGGAACAATTGGAGTTGAAGGAGGAATGGCCACTTTTCCTCCTTCTCCTCTTAACATGAGGTCATATTCCCTTCGGCTCCGCGGGTTGCTCAACACCCGATAGGCCTCCTCCACCTTGGTGAGGATATCCTTCACCTCTTCCGGGGTGAAGAGGGCGTATATCCCAGGGGAGCTGGGACTATAGGTGGTCTTTAGATTCTCGTATGCAATACGTATCTCCTCATCCGTGGCCTGAGGACTGACCTCAAGGATTTCATAGTAATTCTGTTCCTTACAAGGTCTTAGCGCAGAGACCACCCTAATTCCCCTCCGTCTATTAATTTAGAGGTGATGTCTCTGATACATCTAGCTGCATCAGAGGCTGGGTGATTTAAGAGAAGGGGGTGTCCCCTTTGGGTGGAGAAATAGACGTTATTGTCGAACAAGATGTAGCCCAAGTAGCTGAGTTCAATGCCAAAGTATTTTCGGCATGCGCTCTTGACGGAGAACCCAAGCTCAGCCTCCCTGCGGTTTCTCACCTGATTGACGATCAATTGTGGCCGAAACCGCATGATCTCTTCCTTTAATAATTTTCCCATCTCCTTATCCTGCTCTTCCACCCGCGTGAGAAGATCAAAGGGGGTCCTTATTCCCTGGGGGTTACCCCGGTCCATGGCCAACTCGATGACCTTTTTGACCTCATATTGAGAGGACAATTTCCTCAACTTGCGAAAAACCCCCCCCCTCAGGAACCTATAAGCATTCTCCAGGGAGGTAGGCTCAGGGGTGATGAGAAAGATCCCCCTCTCTGAGATGAGGAAGAAGTCAAGGACATGGTAGGATGCACCTGCCCCTAGATCAAGGATGACGTAGTCGGCGTCCAGGGAACGTATGTGGCGTATGACCCTCTGTTTTTGGGTATACTTAGGGTTGCTTATCGTCACGATATCGAGGGATCCGGTGATCAATTTGAGATGAGGTACCTCTGTCTCCATAAGGACATCCTCGATGCTTCTTACTTTTTTCCTAATAAAGTCATCTAGAGTGATGGTAGGGTAGGTGATACCCAAGAGGGTGTGGAGGTTTGCGCCCCCCAAATCGGCGTCTACTAATATCACCTCTTTGCCCCGCTCGCAGAGGGCTATCCCAAGATTGATGGCCACAAAGCTCTTACCAACCCCCCCCTTCCCTCCTCCTATTGCCCAAATGTTCTTTCCCCTCTTGTCCTCATTCATGGTCAATCATAAACCCTCATGGGGGCTTACCCTCACCCCCACCAATGAAAATACAGGATTCTAGGATTCAAGGGTTCAAGTAATTTGTTTTTCACTGGAATCCTAGACCCCTGTAACCCTTGAACCCTTCCTTTACCCAGGGGTTTCAGGGGGCGCAGCCCCCTCACGTAGAGCCCGAAAATAGCAACAGGTCGAAAAACTTGCAGGCTCAATTTTGCCGTGAATGATTTTCACGGTGATATCTCTACATCCCCACCCCGTCGATGGGGGTGCCACAGTGAGGGCACTTACCTTCCTTAATTTTATTTTCCAATATCTGGAATCCCCAGCGGCGGATGAGCACGTTATTGCAATTGTAGCAATAGGTGTTCTCTCCCTCTTCTCCGGGGATGTTGCCTGAGTAAACATATCGCAAACCCTCTTGCAGGCCGATCTCCCTGGCCCTCTTGATGATCCCTGGTGGAGTCCTTGGCTTGTCCAGCATCTTATAAGTGGGGTAAAAGGCGGTGACGTGCCAGGGGATCTCTGGGGAGACTGAGAGGATGAAGCGGGCGATCTCCCGCAATTCCCCCTCTGAGTCGTTCATGGTGGGTATGATCAGGGTGGTGGTCTCCACCCAAATCCCCAGTTCTTTCATCTTCTTGATGTCCTCCAGCACGGGTTTCA
Source organism: Deltaproteobacteria bacterium (assembly GCA_019308925.1). Classification (NCBI taxonomy): domain Bacteria; kingdom Pseudomonadati; phylum Myxococcota; class Myxococcia; species Deltaproteobacteria bacterium. The sequence goes on along the minus strand of JAFDHG010000071.1, from coordinate 11,066 downwards.
ACTTCGCGCTACATACCTTTCGATAAAACTCCTCAGAGAAGGATTTGAGATCTACATTGGCCCCATCTAGATAGGGGGCGATCATCTCCAGGGCCTCTGAGGTCATAAAGCCATTGCTGACGAAGTTGTTTTTTATTCCCCTTTTTTGGGCGATCTTGGCCGTATCGTAGGCGTACTCAAAAAAGATGGTGGGCTCGGTATAGGTGTAAGCAATACTGGCACAGTTGTATTTGATGGCCAAGGAGACGATCTCCTCACATGATACTTTGTCGCCGGAGATCGTCCCCTCCTCTATGGGCATCTGAGAGATATCGTGATTCTGACAGTGGAGGCAGCGGAAGTTACACCCCACTGTAGCTATGGAAAAGGCGCTGCTTCCCGGCAAGAAGTGAAAGAGGGGTTTTTTCTCAATGGGGTCCACGTTGGCCGAGATGGGCCTTTCATAGACCAGGGAGTAGAGGGTCCCTCCTCTGTTCTCCCGGACATAACAAAGCCCCCTTTTCCCATCGGCAATGGTGCAGCGATGATGGCACAAATGGCAGCGGACCTTCCCCCCTGATAACTTCTCATAGAGGTAAGCCTCTTTCATTTTTATCCCCTTTGGACAAGATACTATCATATCCAGCGATGATTATCCACAAGAAGATCTTCCTGGATCTGTTTCCTCTTTTCGCCTTGCAAATCCACTGATATTGCCTTAATCTGAAGTAAGAGGAGGCAAAATGGGGAAAAGGGGATTTGATGATCTGGTAAATATCATGGCCCGGCTGAGGGGGGAGGGTGGATGCCCATGGGACCGCCGCCAGACCAAGGATAGCCTCAAGCCCTTCCTCATCGAGGAGACTTACGAGGTCTTGGAGGCCTTGGACACGGGTGATGACAAAGGGCTCCAGGAGGAACTAGGGGATCTTCTCTTCCACATCATCTTCATGGCTAGGATCGCCCAAGAAGAGGGTCCTTTCGACATCTATGATGTGATCCAAGGGGTGGCCGAAAAGATGATCCGTCGGCACCCTCATGTCTTTGGTAGATCCCAGGTCTCTGATCCCCAAGAGGTAGAGGCGAATTGGGCGAAACTGAAGGCCAAAGAGAAACCGAGCAGATCCTTGATGGAGGGTATCCCCCGATACCTCCCCTCCCTTATGAGGGCCTACCGGCTGACGCAGAGGGCCTCTAAGGTGGGTTTCGATTGGAAGGGTAGGGATCAGGTCTGGAAGAAACTGGAGGAGGAATTAAGGGAGTTTAAGGAGGCCTTGCGAGAGGGGAAGGAAGAAAAGCTAAGGAATGAATTTGGGGATGTCCTCTTTACCATGGTAAATCTGGCCAGGTTCATCAATGTAGACCCCGAAGATTCCTTAAGGAAGGCCACGGATAGGTTTGCGAAAAGGTTTAAATACATAGAGAAGAGATTAAAAGAAGAGGGCAAGGGACCTCATGAGGTGTCTCTGCCCGAGATGGATGCCCTTTGGGAGGAGAGCAAGGCAGAGGAGGGGGGATAGCCCCTATGGCAAGGAGGAAGGGAAGACTCTACTTGGTCTCCACCCCGATAGGTAACCTGGAGGATATTACCCTCCGGGCCATCAAGGTCTTGCGCAGGGTGGATTTGATCGCCGCCGAGGATACCAGGAGGGCGAAGAGGCTCCTGGGGCGTTATCGGATAAGGGCTTCTCTCACCAGTCTTTTCGAGCACAATGAGCCGAGCAAGAAGGAGGTCTTGGTAAAGAGACTTGTTAATGGCGAAGAGATAGCCTTGATCTCCGATGCAGGCACCCCTGGGATCTCCGACCCTGGTTTTCGCCTGGTTCAGCGGGCCATCGAGGAGGGGATAGAGGTGATCCCCATCCCCGGGCCCTCTGCCCTCATTGCGGCCCTTGCCGTATCCGGGCTTCCCACCGACTCCTTTCACTTCTTTGGATTTCTCCCTCCTAAAGGAGCCAAGAGGAAGAGGAGGATAGAGGAGATAAAGGAATTGCGGGGGACCATCATCCTCTACGAAGCCCCCCATCGCCTCCTGCACACCCTGGGGGATCTAAGAGATATTTGTGGGGATCGGCAGATTGTTGTGGCCAGGGAGCTGACTAAATTATATGAGGAGGTGATCAGGGGGAGGATAGCCGAGGTCATAGATGGATTAGAGCAGAGGCAAATCAGGGGTGAGATTACCTTGCTGGTGGCCGGAAGGGGGAGGGGTGGTTAAGGGGAGGGGGAAAGGAAGGGCAGTATTTGCCTTCGTCCTTATGGGGTTGGGCGCCCTCCTGGCACAAATCATCCTGCTCCGAGAGCTCATGGTAGTCTTCTCTGGCAATGAGCTCTCGACAGGGGTGATGTTATCGGCCTGGCTCCTCTGGACGGCTGTGGGGAGTGCCGTCTTGGGAGTGTTCTCCGATCGCATCAAGGGGAAATTCTCCTTCTTTGCCCTGGTCCAGTTGGTCCTCGCCTCCCTCCTCCCTGCCAGTTTGCTGCTGGCCCGTTATCTGCGCCCCCTGCTGGGGGTCCCTGTGGGGGAGATCGCCTCCTTGCCGCAGATGGTTATGGGTATCTTTTTCCTCCTTGTCCCCTTTTGTCTGTTCTCGGGTTTCCTCTTTTCCCTGGGGTGCAGCCTCCTCGGAGAGATCCTCGGAAAAGAGGCGAGGTCAGTAGGGGTGGTCTATGCCTACGAGGCCTTGGGGGCGGGGATAGGAGGGGTGGCCTTCAGCTATCTTCTTGTCCATTTTCTAAATCCCTGGCAGGTTGTCCTGCTTACGGCTGCCCTTTTGTCTTTCTCCTCCCTCCTCCTCGGTCGGACACTGAGGCCCTTGGCCATCCTGTGGATATGCCTCCTCCTTGGTACCCTGACCTTTTATGGAGAGAGGGTTAACCTCATCTCCAAGGGGTGGGGGTGGAGGGGGTATAACGTGATCGCCAGCAAGGACACCATCTATGGCAATATCACTGTGATCAACGATGGCCCCCAGGTGAGCTTCTTTGAGAACGGGGTATGGAACTTCACCTATCCCGATCCCCTGACGGCCGAAGAAGCGGTCCACTTCGCCCTGTTGGAGCATCCAGGGCCGAAGGAGGTCCTATTGATCGGTGGAGGGGTCGGCGGTCTGGTGAGAGAGGTCTTAAAGCACCCCTCTGTCCGTCGCTTGGATTACGTGGAATTGGACCCACAGCTGATCAAGATGGGGAGGAGATATCTCCCCCCTGATGCCACCTCGCCCCTGGATGACCCACGGGTACAGATCATTTACACTGATGGGCGGAGGTTTGTCCAAAGAGGGGAGAGGGGTTATGATGTGATCATCTTAAATCTGCCCGATCCGACCACCGCCCAGCTCAACCGTTGCTACACACGGGAGTTCTTCGCCGAGGTGAAGGAGGCCCTCCATAAGGGGGGGATCTTTTACCTCTCGGTCAGCTCCTCGGAGAATGTCATCGGCCATACCTTGGCCCAGTTCTTGAGCTCGATCTATTGGACCATGAGGGAGATCTTCCCCGAGGTCATAGTCCTCCCAGGCCCTGCGGCCAGGTTTTTGGGGACGGGGACAAAGGGAGTCCTAATCCCAGATCCTAGGATCCTGGTCCAGCGGGCATGCCTTAGGAACTTAAGACTCCGCTATGTCCGCGAATATTACATCCTGTTCAACCTTTCCCCTGAGAGGGTCCGCTATCTCCAATCCATCTTGGAGCGTGGAAGAGGATCGGGGATAAATAAGGACCTACACCCCATTTGTTATTTTTACGATATCGTCCTCTGGAGTGCCCAATATACCCCTCTGTTAAAGAGGTGGTTCTTGCGGATGTTGGGCATGAGGGTGGAGTGGATATTTTATCTATTCGCCATCATTACCCTTGCCCTCTTATGGAGGGGGAGGAGACCCTCTTCCTCTGCCCCCCTGTTATGGGCCGTCTCGGTCACGGGGTTTTCGGAGATCGCCTTAGAGGTCATCCTCATCCTCGCCTTTCAGATCATCTACGGCTATCTCTATTATAAGATAGGGATAATCATCACCGCCTACATGATCGGACTTGCCCTGGGGGGGTGGATGATAACCGCTGGCATGAAAAGGATCAAAAGGCCCCTGCGCTCTCTGCTCATGGTCCAGGCTGGGGTGGCCATTTATGCCCTTGGTGTACTTCTGCTCATCCTGGGCCTCCACCAAGGGGTCTTTCCCACCCCCCTTTCCCGCCTGATGGAGGTGATCTTCCCCTTCCTGACACTGCTGGCTGGATTTCTCGGTGGTGTCCACTTCCCCTTGGCCAACAAGATCTATCTGGGGGAGGGGAGCGAGATCGGAAGGATAGGGGGCCTGATAAACGGCGTCGATCTCCTGGGCTCTGCCGCGGGGGCCCTGGTCATCAGCGTCATCCTATTGCCTATCCTGGGTATAGAAAAGGCCATCTACGTGGTCATTGCCTTGAACCTCTCCGCCATCTTGGTTTTGGGGGTGAATATCCTACGGGGAAGGGAAAGGGTGATGGTAGATTGATGGTGGGTATGATGCTATAATAGCAAAGGCATAAGTGTTTAAGGAGAAGAGATGGCCCCAAAAGGTGCCAAATTGGAGGGATTAGAGAAGCATTATGAAGATTTGATCGATGTCGCCCGCCTATTAAGCCGATCCCTTGACAAAGACATAATCATCAGAAGGGCCCTGGAACACGTAAATGAAAGGTTGGGCAAGAGGGCCAGGTATGCTGTTTTAGAAGATGGAAGGTTGATGATCAAGTATTGGATTGGGGACTATAAAGAGGATCTTCATACCTCCAAGAAGATCGTCAAAAGGAGCATCGTGTGGGAGGTATTTGAAGAGGGGAGGGCCTTGAACCTTACAGACCCTTCCCAGACCAACGGTTACGAACATACCCTGAAAGAGAGGGTGAAGATCAAGGCGGTGGTTCCCCTGAAATATGTAGATGCCAGGACGCAACAGGAGGTGAAATTTGGGGTGCTGGTGGTCGATTCAGGCAGGGAGCAAACCCCTATCGCAGAGGAGGAATTTGATTACCTCCTGATCATGGCCGATCTGATAGGAGAGACGGTGGGGAAGGCGGAGCTGGTAAATGAGCTCATCCGTTCGTACGAAGATCGGGAGGAGATAGTCAAATCCATGGCCCATTTTCTGCGCAACAGGTTTATGGTCATCGGTGGGTTCGCCCGCAGATTGCACAAGAAGGCCAACAAGAATGAGACAAAGGGGTATGCCGAGATAATATTTAAGGGGATAGGAGAAATGGAGACATGCCTTCAGGACCTGGAGGAGATGTGGAAGGAAGAAAAGGAGAGGCAGGAAGAGGTGAGGAGGTGGAAAGATGAGTACGGTAAAATATAACCCCTTCTTCATCCCCATTGCCGTGTTGACCATCCTCTTGCTGGCTGGTTGCGCCCCGGTGATCTCTAGGGAGGTGTTAAAGGAAGTCGATAAGGGTGTCAGCTTTGAACAATTGTCGGAAGAACCAGAGGCCTATAAGGGGAGGACCTTGCTTTTGGGAGGTGACGTCATCGAGACCCAAAACCTCCCTGACAAGACCCTGATCTTCGTCTTACAGCGCCCCCTCGGCTTTCGAGGGAGGCCCGCAGCAGGGGATGTATCAAAGGGGAGATTTATTGTTACTGTCCCCGGGTTCCTCGATCCGGCCATCTACAGCCACGGGAGGAAGGTCACCGTGGCGGGTACCGTGGTGGGAAAAGAGGTGCGCCCATTAGGTGAGATAGATTATACTTATCTCATCGTTGAGAAGAGGGAACTTTATCTCTGGCCAGAAGAGAAATCTTCCTCTGCAGAACCCCGGGTACATTTCGGTGTGGGGGTGGTTTTTTAGAGGATTCAAGGGTTCAAAGTTTTTTACCGAAATCCTCAAACGCTAACTGAGGTGTTTAGGAGGCGCAATGATGAGGCTTCTAGTTATAGTGATGGCCCTTGTCTTTTTATCCGGCTGCGTCCACACCATCTCCAGAGACGTCCTGAAAGAGGTGGATAAGGAGATCACTTTCTCAGAACTGAGCAAGGACCCCAACGCCCATAAGGGTAAGGTAGTCCTGCTAGGAGGAGTTATCGTCAAGACGGTGAACAAAAAGGAGGGGACCCTGCTAGAAGTCTATCAGACCAAGTTGGATCGTGAGGGCAGACCTATTCAGACCGATATCTCCGAGGGCCGCTTTTTGGCCCTCTATAAGGGCCTTCTCGAGGGTGAGATCTACCAAAAGGGGAGAAAGGTGACCATCGCCGGGGTGGTGCAGGGGGAGAAGGTCCTGCCGCTGGGTGAAATAGAATATCACTACCCCTATATCTTGATCGAAGAGATCCATCTGTGGGAGAAAGAACAGCCTCGTACGTATGAACCATACCCTTGGGGTCTTTGGGATCCCTGGTGGTATCCTTGGTGGTACCCCTGGTACGACCCCTGTTAGGCCATTTCTTTAGAATATCAAAAGGTTAGCGCTTGCCCAATTGAGTTACTTATTTACAAATGGACGTCCCCACAATTTCTCCCTTTATGCTGACAGCTTCTTAAGCGCCTCCTCATAGGCCTCAAGGGTGTGCCGGTCGAAGAGTACAAAGCGCACCAACTCTATCTCCTGATGATCCTTAAGGTAGTCTATCACCGTCTGGAGGGCAATAGGGGCGGCCTCCTCTATGGGATAGCCATAGGCCCCGGTGCTGATGGAGGGAAAGGCGATGCTCTTTAAACCATTTTGACTGGCTACCTCCAGGCTCCTGCAATAGGCGCTGGCTAGAAGCTCCGCTGCCCGCGCTCCCTCCCGATGGTAGACAGGCCCTACCGTATGGATGACATGCCTGGCCTTCAGGCGATACCCTTTGGTAATCTTGGCGTCTCCTGTCTTGCACCCTCCCAGGGTCCGGCATTCCTCCAACAGTTTTGGCCCTGCTGCGCGATGGATGGCCCCGTCCACACCACCCCCTCCCAGCAGGGTGGGGTTGGCGGCGTTGACGATGGCGTCGGTTGTCTGTTGGGTGATGTCCCCCTGAACTATTTCTAAGGTCGCTTTATCGATCTTGATCTGCATGGCTACCTCCTCTCTCCTTTCCATGGAAATGCTCCCAGACCTTCTGGGCAAGGGGGCGGTTTATACCTGGCACCCTGGCCAGCTCCGCTGTAGAGGCCCTTTTTACCCCTTCCAGCCCCCCCAGTTGTTCCAAGAGGGTTCGTTTTCTGTTCTCTCCTATTCCGGGTATCTCATCGAGAATTGATTTCAGCCCCTCCTTTCTGCGTAATCGCTTATGGTAAGTAATGGCGAAGCGGTGGGCCTCGCCCCTGATCCGCTGCAGGAGCAACGAAGAAGGGGATGAGCCCCGCAGGGCGATGGGTTCTTTCCTGTTGGGGAGGAAGACCTTTTCTTTCTCCCCTGGCCTTCTCTTCTTGGCCAGGCCCAGGGCTTCCACGTCCTCTATCTTCAATTCCTTTAGGACCTCCAGGGCGACATTCAACTGTCCTTTGCCTCCATCGATGAGGATCAAATCGGGGAGATCTCCCTCTTCTTTTCCACGGCGAAACCTGCGCAGCAGGACCTCATAGGTCATTGCATAATCGTCTATCCCCTTCACGGCCTTTATTCGGTACCTGCGATAGCGGGCCTTGGCAGGCTCCCCATCCTCAAAGACCACCATGGAGCCCACAGCCAACCCCCCTCCCAGGTTGGAGATGTCAAACCCCTCAATCCTGTGGGGTATCTGGCTGAGGTGAAACCTCTCTTTCATCTCCTGGAGGACCCCCTCACCCCGGAGCTGGCCTATGAGTTTTCCCTGGGCGTTCTCCAGGGCCATCTGGAGGAGGTCGTAACTCTTCTGCCCCTTCCGTGGATGGCGGATCTTTATCCCCTTTTTACCTCTCTCTCCCAGTATCTCCTCCAGGAGGGGGGCGTCCTCTAGGGGCGCTGCTATGAGGATCTCCTGGGGGATGAACTTCCCTTCCTGGTAGAACTGGCGCAGGAAGGAGGATAAGATCTCCTGATCGGGGAGCCCCGAATCTCTTATGGTGAAGAACTTTCCCCCCAGGAGCCTCCCCCCGCGGATGAAGAGGACCTGGATTCCCACCCTTCCCCCTTGGCACCAGAGGGCGATTGCATCCCGATGGGAGATGTCCTGGGAGACCACCTTTTGCTTCTCAATAATCCGTTCCAGGTAGGCAAGGCGGTCCCTGGTCCTGGCCGCCTCTTCGAAGTTCAGGGTCTGTGCCTCTTTCTTCATCCTGCGGCGCAACTCCCCTGCAAGATGGTGGCTCTTCCCCTCCAGGAAGAGACGGACCTGTTGTACGATCCGGCCGTACTCCTCCTCGTCCACCTCATGACAACAGGGGGCCAGACACCTCTTCATCTGGAAGTTGAGGCAGGGGCGGCTGCGGTGGGCGAATTGTGAGGGGCTGCAGCTGCGCAATGGAAAGACATTGTGAATGGCCTTCATGGTCTCGCGCACTGAAGTAGCTGATGGGAACGGGCCAAAGTAGAGGGAGCCATCCTGCTTGGTCTTTCTCACCACAGAGAGCCTGGGGAATCTCTCCTGCACGCTGAGCCTGAGGCAGGGATATCTCTTGTCATCCCTGAGCTTGACATTGTAGCGGGGGCGGTGTTCCTTGATAAGGGTGTCCTCCAGGATAAAGGCCTCTTTGTCTGTCTGGGTGGCGATGTGGTCAATCTCCGCGACCCGTGAGAGCATCACTGAGGTCTTTGTGTCCCTTTCCCTCCCCTGAAAGTAGGTCCTCACCCTCTTGCGCAGGTCCTTGGCCTTGCCTATATAGAGGATACTTCCCTTCGGATCCTTGAAGATATAGACCCCAGGGGCCTGGGGTAGAGACTCAACTTGAGTGCTCAGATCCATCTCCTCCAATTTCTATTCATCCAAGGGTATATCCCTGGTGATGGCGGCCTCCTGGAGGCGCTGAATGCGGTCTCGGAGTTGTGCTGCCCGCTCGAACTCCAGCCTCTCGGCCGCCTGCCTCATCTCCTTTTTTAGTCTCTTGATGGCCTGGGGGATCTCCCTGGGGGAGAGGTACCCCTCTTCCTCCTCCCTCACGACGGGGACAGTGTAGTAGTCGGCCTCATAGACGGAGGTAAGGACATCGTGGATCGACTTCTTGATGGTTTCAGGGGTGATGCCGTGAATTTTATTGAACTCCTCCTGGATCCTCCGCCTCCTAGTGGTCTCCTCTATGGCCAAGGCCATAGAGGGGGTGATCCCCTCGGCGTACATCAGGACCTTCCCTGCCACGTTCCTGGCCGCCCTTCCACAGGTCTGGATCAGGGCCCTCTCAGAGCGCAGAAACCCCTCCCGGTCGGCATCGAGGATGGCCACCAGCGACACCTCGGGGATGTCAAGCCCCTCCCGCAGGAGGTTGATCCCCACCAGGCAATCAAACTTCCCCAGCCTCAGGTCCCTGATGATCTCCACCCGCTCCAGGGTATCGATCTCCGAGTGGAGGTATTTCACCCTTACCCCGAGCTCAGCGTAGTACTCTGTCAGGTCCTCGGCCATCCGTTTCGTCAGCGTGGTGACCAGGATCCTATCCCCCATCTCGACCCGCTCCCTGATCTCCCCCAGGAGGTCGTCCACCTGGTTGTGCGCAGGCCGCACCTCGATGCCCGGGTCCATCAATCCCGTGGGCCTGATGATCTGCTCCACCACCCCCCCGTCGCTCTTTGCCACTTCATACGTACCCGGGGTAGCGGAGACGGAGATGACCTGGTTGACCCTCTCCTCAAACTCCTCGAAGGTGAGGGGGCGGTTGTCCAGGGCCGAGGGAAGACGGAATCCATACCCCACCAGGATCTCCTTGCGGGAGCGGTCCCCGTGGTACATCCCCCCCAACTGGGGGATGGTGACGTGGGATTCATCGATCATGATCAGGGCGTTCTGTGGAAGGTAGTCGAGCAGCGTTGGGGGAGGCTCCCCTGGCTGGCGGCCGGTGAGGTGCCGGGAGTAATTCTCGATCCCCTTGCAGTAGCCGATCTCCTGGAGCATCTCCAGGTCGAACATGGTCCTCTGCTCCAACCTCTGGGCCTCCAAAAGTTTCCCCTGGGCCCTGAGTTCTGCTAGCCGCCCCCTCAGCTCCTCCTTGATCCCCTCGATGGCCAGCCGCATCCTCTCCCTTGTGGTCACATAGTGGCTCCCTGGGTAGATGGCGATCTTCTCCAGGGAGGAGATGACCCTGCCCCGCAGGGGATCGATCTCGTAGATTCCGTCGACCACCTCATCGAAGAGCTCCACCCGGATGGCCTTGGCCTCCTCATAGGGGGGGAAGATCTCAACCACATCACCCCGCACCCGGAAGGTCCCCCGGTGGAAGTCGATGTCATTGCGCTCATAGTGGATCTCCACCAGCTTGGAGAGGATATCCCCCCTCTTTATCCTCTTTCCCCTCTCCAGGTAGAGGAGCAGACCATAATAGGCCTCAGGGGAGCCCAGGCCATAGATGCAGGAGACGCTGGCCACGATGATCACGTCGTTGCGCTCCAGCAGCGAGCGGGTGGCCGAGTGGCGCATCTTGTCGATCTCGTCGTTGATGGAGGTATCCTTCTCTATATAGGTGTCGGTGCTGGGGATGTAGGCCTCGGGCTGATAGTAGTCATAGTAGCTGACGAAGAACTCCACGGCGTTCTCAGGGAAGAGCTCACGAAACTCCATGTAGAGCTGGGCGGCCAGGGTCTTGTTGTGGGAGATGACTAGGGTGGGCCTCTGTACCTGCTCTATGGCGTTGGCCATGGTGAAGGTCTTTCCCGAACCGGTAACCCCCAACAGGACCTGATGCCTTGCCCCCTCCAGGACCCCCTGGACCAGCTTCTCTATGGCCTGGGGTTGATCACCCTTGGGTTGGAAGGGCGATACCAATCTAAAACGACTCATCGTTTTATCCCAGCTTGTGATTGTGGGGTTAAGACCAACAAATCTTAAAAGTTTTTTATTATTTTAGCACAAAACTGTTTGGATATTAAGGAGCCCGCTTTATTAGCAGGATAAGGGTATCTTTTGGTAGGAAATTATTGCCTTTCGCTCAAAGGGGCGGAGCTGGCACCAGGGTTTATCGTACCCGCCAGATCGTCCCTTTGGGGGTGTCCTCCAGGGAGATCC
>JAFDHG010000070.1 GCA_019308925.1 Deltaproteobacteria bacterium | reverse complement strand
GGGATTGAAACTGATACAAAGTACAATGATGCTATCAACAATGGCAGGTTTATAGCCTACCTATAAGGGATTGAAACATTGATTAAACTTCATATTAGCCTCCATTCCATGTAACAGTTTATAGCCTACCTATAAGGGATTGAAACGTGATAAGATTATTCAGGAAAAGAACCAAGGAAAGCCGTTTATAGCCTACCTATAAGGGATTGAAACTCATAGGAGCTAGGAGTTCTTCTGTTAATCTCCCAGTTTATAGCCTACCTATAAGGGATTGAAACGGCCAATGGACGGATATGTCATTCATCACATGGATGGTTTATAGCCTACCTATAAGGGATTGAAACATACTTACTTATGTCCAGTTTTATTATTTTAGCCTCGTTTATAGCCTACCTATAAGGGATTGAAACTGGAAAGACTTGCTGGATAACTATTTCAGATCGACATGTTTATAGCCTACCTATAAGGGATTGAAACAGGACAACAAGGTCCTGGAGGGGGACCTAATCGGCGTTTATAGCCTACCTATAAGGGATTGAAACCTTCTTGGTCTTCTTTGGCTGGTACTGCGGTGATCGGGTTTATAGCCTACCTATAAGGGATTGAAACAGGGAAATGAAAGAGATAGCAGTGGGAAAAATCGCCGGTTTATAGCCTACCTATAAGGGATTGAAACGCTGCTTTGACAGGGTCTTTTCCCATCTCATGATACGTTTATAGCCTACCTATAAGGGATTGAAACTTTTTATGTCGGCCCTAGTGTGGCCGGTGTCACCCCGTTTATAGCCTACCTATAAGGGATTGAAACTCCCAATCGTTTAGGGGGTTCTCAACCCCAAAACGGTTTATAGCCTACCTATAAGGGATTGAAACTATTTCTTTTAAACCAACCCTTTTACAGGCCAAATGTTTATAGCCTACCTATAAGGGATTGAAACTGAACTATGGCCCTTAAAGAGGCTTTCATGGTCAAGAAGTTTATAGCCTACCTATAAGGGATTGAAACTGATCGGCCAGCGAAGGAGATAAAAAAGGACTGGATTGGTTTATAGCCTACCTATAAGGGATTGAAACGTATGACTCTGGTATGACCAGGTGTAAACTTTTTTTAGTTTATAGCCTACCTATAAGGGATTGAAACGTTTACTCTAGCACCCATACCCAAGTGCCATCTTCTTTAAGTTTATAGCCTACCTATAAGGGATTGAAACTAGTAAAGACACATCACCCATCCCTCCTTTTCCTCGTTTATAGCCTACCTATAAGGGATTGAAACGATAAACAGAGAGGAGGTAAAAGAGAATGGAACTAACGTTTATAGCCTACCTATAAGGGATTGAAACCCAATTAAAAGCCAATCTTCAGAAACACCCGATGCCAGTTTATAGCCTACCTATAAGGGATTGAAACGGGTATATGCAAAAGACATCGAGCGTGGTGGCATCTCGTTTATAGCCTACCTATAAGGGATTGAAACTCCTGTATTGAAGAGCTTCTGCCACATCAACTGATGTGTTTATAGCCTACCTATAAGGGATTGAAACCTGTTCAACAATAGGTCGAGCGGACGGATGCATAGCACGTTTATAGCCTACCTATAAGGGATTGAAACTCTTTTGAACTTGCCGGGGAGAACCATGAGTAGCCGTTTATAGCCTACCTATAAGGGATTGAAACTACTTCCTGGCACTTCTTTCGCACTAAGATATAAAAAGGTTTATAGCCTACCTATAAGGGATTGAAACCTTGCGATATGAGAAGGGCAAGATTACCCGTGCAGGTTTATAGCCTACCTATAAGGGATTGAAACTCATCTTCATCGTAAGCATATATGTCCCTTCGGGGGTTTATAGCCTACCTATAAGGGATTGAAACTGGGGAATATGTCAAATACTAGACACGGTTGTGAGGGTTTATAGCCTACCTATAAGGGATTGAAACGTGGATGGGATCATGGAGGTCACAGAGGGGGATAAGTTTATAGCCTACCTATAAGGGATTGAAACAATCCACTCCATCAACATGGGGCCATCTATCGGTAGCGTTTATAGCCTACCTATAAGGGATTGAAACTAGTATACGGCTTTGTATTTTGGGGTCTCTTTGCGGTTTATAGCCTACCTATAAGGGATTGAAACACCCTGTCAAGATAACACAATTTCATTTGTTACCCTTTGGCTTCGACACGAATGCACAGATGATCTGTATGCCGTATTTATCGGCTACTTCTTTAAGTTGGCCTTGTATCCTATTCATTCAGGTTTAACTCTTTTAATATCATTACTTCAGTCGTTCAACCATCTCCAAAATCTTCAACGCAAAAGGAGAGAAATAGCTTGCCCCTGGAAATTGATCAGGCTCAGGAACAGAAATATCCAGATATCCTCCGAGGCGTTTAACATCGTTTAAAGCGTCCCTGAAAAGGGAAGAAAGCACATATTCATCTTCAGACCATGGAGGTACAGACAGGACCTTTACTATCTGATTAAAGAAAAGAAAAATCTGGACCCAGTTAAGATAAGTTGGTATGGCCCTCAAGCCAAGCGCATTGAGCCACTCATTTTTTCTTTCAAAGATAAAGGCTCCAGCCTTTGGTCCCTTAACCTTTGTCAGGAACCCTGCCTTGTGCCATTTCTCAAGGATTCGGTAAACATTCTTCTGAACGTAGAAGACCTCTTTTGCAATGGCATTGGAGTTGCCACCCTCATGACTCATAAGGTAAATAAGAACCTCTGCCCTTGCATCTATGCCGAATATGCCACGCAGCCTCAACTGTAACAGTGAAGGTCGTTGAAGCACTGGTTCTGTCACAATTCCCCTCATCTGAAAGTTGCTGAAGAAAGTCTCATATTCCCGTGCTGATGCCTCCCTCAATTCCTGATCGCCTGATTTCTCCGCAGTCCATCTTTTCTGATCGAACCTCTGAAGTGTATTGCCCAGCAATTCAAATACAGGGGGTTCAATAAGTGAGCGGACTTGAGTCTTTTCTTCCGGTAAGGGCCTCATGAAGATCTTCGCAATCCTCTTGAGACGTGGGAGGTTCAGCCATTCACCATATTTGATTAACCATTCAACGGCGGCGTTTAAAAGGCGAGTATCCTCTAGGCCCAGAGTGAGAGTGGATAATGCCAAGGCCTCAAGATCTATTAGCCGCTTTTCTTCTGGCCTGACATGAGAGGCTACACCCAAGGCAGACCATTGTCTCCAGTGGACTTCAAGGAAACCATCTGCGAATCTCTCTTTAAATTCCTTTAGCGATATCTCCATAACCGTGCCTTTCCAAAAAATCTTTAAGGACCAACCGAGCGATCAACCGCTGCATAGAGCTTGAAATATATCTGGTCCGTCCTACTGATGAAATAGACGGTGAGGGATCTCCCGTAATCAATCTTAACGAGCCGTCCTTCAAATCCATCGGGAAGCCCTGACTCCACCTGTGAGGCAGGTCCAAGGTTTAGCCAGTTCTCAGGTAATCCAAAATCCCTTGCCACAATCTTCGCTGCCCCAATCAGCCATTGGGGAAACTTCTCAATTTGTCGAATTTTAAGCCCCTCCTCTGTTTCCTCAGCCCATGCCAGGATATCCACATCCTTGGTAGTTCGATCTACAAGTCCAAGAGCAGCGAGGGCAGTACCACCACAGACCACCAGGGCTATTGAAGAACCGCCGTGAATCCCTATCTGCCGATCAAGGGCAGAGAGAATCTCTTCCAGGTTTTCCGATCCTACCATTATATTTAGTATTTTAAATACTAATGATTAGTACTATAAGTACTAATTTCAATTTTTCCAAGGTCGCCTTTCATCTCACTAAATTCTAAGCACTTTCAAGCTCTTTCAAATATCCCTCTATTTTCTGATCAACAGTCCTTAATTGTTCTTCGAGAGAAATGAGCCCTCTCCATTCCTCCGTTATATCTATCTCTTCGGTCTCCTCCTCAGGAAAGACATAGAGGGTGACGTTGAGGTTATGGTCGTTTTCTTTTATCTCATCGATTCCAACAACCCTAGAAAGTCCATCAACGTCACTAAAATCCTTGTAGCCCTTTGCTATCTTCTCTATATGCTCATCCCCTAAACGATTAAGCTTTCTCACCTCCGGATGTTGCTCAAATTCTTTGCTGGCATTAATAAAGAGTACCTTGCCCTTTTTTTTCTCTTCCTTGTTTTTATTAAAGACGAGGATCGCCCCTGGTGCACCAGTGTTGTAGAAGAGTTTTTCAGGAAGGAGGATAACGGCATCCAATAGGTCTTTGCCAACAAGCATGGTCCTTATCGCCTTTTCTCTACCTCCTCTAAAGAGGCAGCCGTTGTCTATGACTACCCCCACCCTTCCGGTATCGTCCTTGGCCGATGAGAGCATGTGCTGGATCCATGCCCAGTCGGCTGACTGTTTAGGAGTGAACCCAACCTTGTACCTTTCCCTCCAAAACTCCCCCTTTTTGAGGACCTCCTCATCGTAGCCGTCCTGATTCCAGGGAGGATTGGCGATGACGATGTCAAATTTTTGCAACCTCTCTCCCTCCTTGAACTTGGGATAGAGGAGGGTATCGCCGAGCAGAAGGTGGGCGTTGCGGATATCATGAATGTAGAGGTTCATCTTGGCAAGGGCGAGGGTCTTATGGTTGGCCTCTTGCCCGAAGAGAAAGCATCAAGAAAAGGGGTCAACACTTTACTTTATATTCTTAGTGAGAATTGACTTGATTTAAGGATCGGATAAGGGACACTTCCCATATTTTTTTAATGCCGCTTTTTCACACAATAAATAAAGATTCAGTTATTTTTTCCCTTCTTTCTGAGAACCAGGGGCTGGGAGAATCTCCTTCTTCTCAGCCTCGCTAGAGGCAGGAGGGGGACCTTTCATATCCAGGCAGAAACGATTTATCTCCTCTGCCACTGCAAATCCATCGAGAGGGACATTGCCCTCGTTATAGGCCTGATGGGCATCCATTATCACATCCTTGATCTCCTCCAGGGTAACCGCCTTGTGGGGGTCCTCATAGCTCCAGTCCTCACCAGGGGCGATATCCAAGGCCCGCAAATGGACAAACCCTTCTTCGCAGGTCAAATCCTCTCCCATCTTCAGGGTGGTAATGAGATTCTTGGCCAACTCACACTGGGTCAGCTCCATCCCTTCGCACCCCTTCACGTCAATAACGCCAGATAGATCTTTTTCCCCTTTCTCCACTTTCCCTTGCGCCCCAGCTAGGGGTGTAACTAAACAGATGGACAGGATAATAGACATCAATCCAATGCAAAATCGGTTCGTACGATCCATTTTTTCCTCCTGGCAATAATCCTTGTCAGCAGCTTATTACCAAATTAAGAGAGATTTGTCAAGAAAATTTACTAAAATGGCAAGCATCTTTCACTTGTAGAGCCCCAGGAGCTCCTGATTGATCTCAATTTTGGCCTCTTTCCTCATCACCATGAGCCAGCGCTGAAGGAGTTCCCCCTTCTTCAGACTATAAAACCTCTTCTGGTTGGCATCCTTCTCCTTTTCATACTTCGTCTCGCTTACCTCCTTTACCCCTCGAAGCTTGATCACAAAATAGGCATCGGCTACCTCGGCCACTTCCTCAGACCAGGGGTCCTCTGGGGTCAAGGTGGCGAGTTTCCCGGCATCTCTGCCCAGGGGCCCAATGTGAGGGGCCGAGGAGGAGCTCCTCTTGAAATATCCAGTCTGCTCCACCATTAGGCCATTTGCCCTTAACAATTTTTTAAATCCCTCCCCCTTTCTCCAGGCTGTGAGAAGTCGTTGGGCAGTGTTTTGGGCCATCTCCTTGGCGAGCGAGGAGACCAAGTCTTCCTTCACCCGTTCTTTTACCTCCTCCAGGGGAGGAATCTGTGGAGGTATGGTATCGACCACTTGCAAGACAAAGTAGTCCTCTCCATCCTGGAAGGCGGAGGAGATCTCACCCTTGCCCAAGGTGAAGGCGATGGAAGAAAACCTCTTCCTGATTCCCAACCCCTTGAGGGGCTCCCCTGGTTTGAAGGGTCCTGCTTCCCTTACCTGAAGTCCCTCCCCTTCGGCATAGGACTTCAATCCACCTTTCTTTTTTGTTTTGTAGGCGGCGTCCTCAGCATGGATGGCGGCCAAATCTTTGGCCTTTTCTTGCCTCAAGTGGGGAATAATCTCCCCCTTTACCTCTTCTAAGGCCCTCACCTTTCCCTCTTGTACATCTTCCACCTTGACGATATGGAAGCCATGGCGTGATCTCACTAGGGAGCTTATCTCACCCTTGCCGAGGTGAAAAACCGCCTTTTCCACGATGGGGTCCATCTCACCCTGGGAGAAATACCCCAGGTCTCCTCCTTCTGAGGCAGAGGGATCACCAGAGTACTTGCGTGCCAGGAGGGCAAAATCTACGCCCCGGCGGGCCTCTGAGAGGACCTTCTCGGCCCTCTTCCTGGCCTTGGCCACCTCATCGGGCCCGGCCTCAGGACCTACCTTGATGAGGATATGCCTGACCCGCACCCTCTTGGGCCTCCGGTACTGCTCTATGTTCAGCTCATAATACTCTTGAATCTCTTGGGGCGAGACCTCGGCCTCCATTAGGTGTGCGCTGGGGGAGAACTTCAAATAGAGGACCTTCACCTGGGCAGCAGAGCGGAACTCTTCCCTGTGTTCGGCATAGTATCCCTCCAGTTCACCTTGGGTGACCTTGACCCTCCGTTTAAATGTCTGGGGAGAGACTTTGATAAAGTCCAGGTTGACCTTTTCATTCTCAAGAAAATAAAGTTCTTTCACCTCCTGCGGAGGCAGGACCACGGTCGTATCCCCGACAAACTCCTCCATACGACTGATCATCAACTCCCTGAGGATCATCCCCTCGAAGTCTCCAGGCTCCAAGCCGCTGCGCCTCAAGGCCTGAAGATAGAGATTACGGTCAAACCTCCCTCCCCGCTGAAAGGCGGGGTACTGCAAGATGGCCTCCCTCAACTCCTCTTTGCTCACCTGAAGCCCAACCCTTTGGGCCCCCTGTAGGAAGAGGGTTGCATTGATCAATTGATCCAGGACCTGCTGTTTTATGTTCATCTTTTTGAGAAGTTCTGGGGAGAACTGCTCCCCGAAGATCTTCCTATAATACTCCAGGAGGTTATTGTAAGCGCGGTCGAACTCCCCGATGGTGATGAAATGGTCCCCCACGGTGGCCACTACTGTCTTCTTTTTACTCTCTATCCTACCTACCCCCCAGAAGATAAAGACCACGATGATCAGCCCCAGAAGGATCTTGATGATCCAAGAGGTGGCATGGGCCCTCATGAATTTAAGCATAATTCACCTCCTCGCGGATAAGATCTTTCAAAAAATAAATTATACCCTGTAAAAAAGCAACTATTTTATATTAGAATATCCCAGAGGCGAAAATAAAGACGGAATTTTAAGATCCCCTTTAATTTTACTTAGTTTGTGCTATAGTATAACAAATTATGTGCCTTATCTAGTACGGGATTGCTATGTTCAAAAAGAAGGCCTATTTGATCCATGCTATTGATAAGTCCTTGATAATCACGGAACAGCCAGCCTTCCCCTTCCCTGTCCTCGGGATCACCACAGTGGCCGCCCTCTTCCCTGAAAAAGAATGGGAGGTCAAGGTGGTGGATGAGGATGCAGAACCGGTAGATCTGGGCGTGGAGGCGGATCTGGTGGGGATCTCTACCCTCACCCTGAATGCCCCTCACGCCTATGAACTGGCTGATCACTTCCGCTCTCGCTGGATCCCCGTGGTGATGGGTGGATTACACGTCACCTACGAACCAGAGGAGGCCCTGAGGCACTGCAACAGCGTGGTGTTGGGAGAGGCAGAAGGGATAATGCCGAGGCTCTTGGTCGACTTCGACAAAGGGGCAATGAAGAGGTCCTATCTTCCCCCCCATCCTTTCCCTGACTTTGGGAGACCTTATGCCCGCCGAGACCTCTTGCGACGGCACCAGCATCGATACCTCTTTGCTGTCCAGGCTACCCGTGGTTGTCCCCACCAGTGTGAATACTGCTCTGTACCCCTCTTCTTTGGTAACCAACACCGGCCCCGACCTGTGCGGGAAGTGGTGATGGAAATAAAGGAGGTCTCGGATTATTACCACAAACTCTATGTTTTCTTCGTCGATGACAACATCGGCGGTACCCCTCAGTATGCCAAAGAGTTGTTTCGGGCCCTGATCCCCCTCAAGATTCGCTGGGCCAGCTTTGCCTCGCTAAAGATGGCAGAGGATCCAGAACTCCTGGATCTGGCGGCAAAGAGCGGCTGCGCGCAACTCTTTATTGGCTTTGAATCCCTGGAACAGATCAACCTCGACATGGCGGGGAAGTCCTGGGTCAGGACAGAGAAGTTCGCCCAGGACGTGCGCGCCCTCCACCAGGCAGGGATCATCGTCCAGGGGGCCTTTATCTTCGGTCACGACGGCGACACCAAGGATATCTTCCACCGCACAGTGGAGTTCGTCCAAAAGTCAGGGATAGAGGTACCGGTCTTTGTAATCCTCACCCCCTATCCGGGTACCCTGTTGCGGCGACGCCTCCTTCTGGAAAGACGCCTCCTCCCTGATAGTGATGATTGGCGTAAGTATGATGGAAGCCATGTCCTCTTCCGTCCTGCCTTGATGACACCGGAAGAACTTCAAGAGGGCTATTTCTGGGCCAAGAAGTATTGCTGTGCCCCCCGCTCCATATTCTCTCGGCTCTCCCATGCCCCCCTCAAGAACTTCCCTCTTGCCCTGACCCTTAACTTTTCCATGTGGCGGAATAAGATGCGCCAGATAAACGCCAGGTGGGAAGGTCCCTTACGGGCACCAGCAAAGTGATAGGCCTCAGATAAACTCATCGAGATACAGGCTCATCCCGTCCCGAGCAGCCATGACTTCTATACCTGTCTCCTCCTTAAGTCTTGCCGCCAGCTCCCATGGTTTGGCCCGCAACATGGTCATCCCGAAGTGGGTCAAGATGGCCACCCGGGGCGAGATCCCCCTAATGAGCTCTTTAGCATCATTCAGGGTGAGGTGACATATGTGGTTATCACGGGGGGCATTTCTAACCACATTGATGATGACGATCTGGGCCCGGTAATGCTCTATCAGCTCGGGGAAGAAAAGGGTATCCGTGATAAAGGAGAGCCTTCCACGAGGGAGTTCAAACCTGAGGCCATACGTCTCCACCTGGTGGAGGTGCCGAACAGGGGTGCAGAATCTGACCTCCCCTATAGTGTAACTCTTCCCCTCTTCCAGAATCTCAATCCCCTTCAAATAATCGTGCAGATACTCCAGGATGACTGGGTCCGACGAGAAGGCGTCTTGGGGGGCGAATAGAAGGCCTCTTCTTTTAAACCCACCCTCTGTCATGGCCTCGATCATCACGTTCACATCGGCGGCATGATCGAGGTGGCGATGAGAGAGGATAATGGCGTCGAGCTTGGTGGGATCAAGTTTGGGCTTGGCCGAGAGGCATCTTACCAGGCCCCCTGGTCCTGGATCCAGGTAGATGTTCTGCCCCTGGGAAGAGATCCAGGTCCCCCCTGAGGCCCTCAACTGTTTGGAGACCACCACCCTCGCACCAGCGGTCCCCAGAAACTTTATGAAGTCCCTTGCCATATCCCGGGGATATCCTTCCCACAGAACTTACATCTCCCCTTTACCACATTGTTGGTGAGGATGAAGTAACCCCTCCTGGCGATGATCACCTTTTTGCAGTGAGGGCAGTAGGTGTTTTCTCCTTTATGTCCGGGTACATTCCCTATATAGACATATTCCAGACCGACGGAAAGGGCCACCTCCCTGGCCTTCTCCAGGGTCTCCACCGGAGTAGGGGGGAGATTGCGCAACTTATACATGGGGTAAAAGCGGCTGAAGTGGATAGGGACATCGGGACCAACTTCCCTTTTGATCCAGAGACACATCTGTCTTACCACCTGCATATCGTCGTTCTTGGTGGGGATTATCAGGTTGACCAGCTCCAGGTGGACCCCCTTGCTCCTCAAGGTCTTGATGGTCTGCAGGACGGGGTGTAGCTCACCCTCCGTCATCTCCTGATAAAAATCCTCCGTAAAACCCTTTAGGTCGATGCAGGCGGCCCCCAGATACTGGCAGAGGTCTTCCAAGGGCTGGGGGTTGATGTAACCGTTGGAGTGATAGGTGCTCAAGATCCCCTTCCCCTTGGCCAGGACCGAGACATCGTACATATACTCGAAGAAGATGGTTGGCTCCACATAGGTGGAGGCGATGGTGGGGCACTTATACCCTTGGGCCATCTCCACGACCTTTTCTGGGGGGAGCCGGAAATTGAAGGTCTTCTCCGGCACCTCTTTGGAGATCTCCCAATTCTGACAGAACTTACAATCGAAGTTGCAGCCTGTGGTGGCAATGGAAAAGGAGGGGGTGCTAGGGAGGACGTGGAAAAAGGGTTTCTTCTCAATAGGGTCTATGTGGACCGCACAGGGGTTCCCGTAGACAAGGCTGCAAAGCTTTCCCCCTCTGTTCTCCCTTACCTCACAATAGCCCCTTCCCCCTGATGAGATCACGCACTCCCTCGGACAGAGGAGACATTGGACCTCTCCACCCGCAAGGAGCTGAAAATAGGGGGAGAGCTTTGTCCCCACCAACCCCCACTCACCCTCCAACCTCCCCTTTCCGTAAGGATACACCTCCTTGCTAAATAGGGGAGAAGAAGCAAAAGCGAGGTAAAAAAGACCCTTCCCACAGGTCGCTAAAAATTCCCTTCTAGAAAACCTCTGTACCCCCATGAGACACCTTATTTTATAATTTTGGGCTCTTCTCCAAAAAAGTTGCTACAATGGCTCATGGCTCATAGTTCATAGCTCATCGCTGATTGAAGATTGGCCCCTTGAACCTTCTCAATTTCACCAACTAAATGAGAGAAGGTCTTAATTTTATCGCCTCAGGGAGAAGTTATCAAGGACAACTTTGTGGAGGATCTGAAAGGGTTGTTCATTGACTCAGGGGCAGGGGAGATGTTATCTTGAGATCTCATGGAGAGGGAGATGACGAAGGGGGAGAATTTCAAGAAGATAACAGTGGTGGAAAATAAATTTGAGGCGGACCTCATCGCCCAGACTCTGCAGCAGGAAGGAATCTCCTTTATAATCCGCTCCTATCACGATACCGCCTACAACGGGATCTTCATCCCCCAAAAGGGATGGGCTGCAATCATGGTACCTGAGGAACTGGAGGAGAAGGCCCAGGATATCATCGCTGAACTACGCGAGGGTTTAGAGAAAAAAGCGAAAAAGGGGGATATCTAGGATATCCCCCCTGAAAGACCGCTACCTGCTATATCTCTTAGTGCAGAAGCTCTATCACATGCATTACCCTTTGGGGCATTCCCTTTTGGATGGTGTTGTCGATCAACTGGATCATACACCCTGGGCAGGCGGTAACCACGATGTCCGCATTCGTTTCGGCAATGGAGTTCATCTTATGCTCGGCTATCTTTTTGGAGAGTTCATAATATTGAATGTTAAATGCCCCTCCCATCCCACAACACCGATCTGGCTCTCTCATCTCCACAAATTCCACCCCCGGCAAGGATTGGATGATCGCTCTGGGCTGAGTGGAGATGTTTTGGTACCTTACATGGTGGCAGGGAT
>JAFDHG010000069.1 GCA_019308925.1 Deltaproteobacteria bacterium | reverse complement strand
TTTTCACATATTTTACGCCCTCGGGAACTTTATAGGCATGATCAACCATGGTCAACTCGATCTTTTTGCCGGCAACTCCACCCTTTACCTCGTTGACATAGCGAAAGTAATCCATGTGCCCTCTGGCGTGGTACTGGCCCCAGCTGGAGGCTGGACCGGTCAGGTTACACACAAAACCAACCTTGATGGTCTCTTGGGCCCATGCCCCCATCACCAACCCCATACACACAAATACTGCAATAATCGAAATAATAACTAACTTTCGCATGACCCTCCCTCCCTTTTTAGGTGTTATTTTAAAATAAATATCCTCTTACTCACCATACCATAAATCAGTCCTCTCTAACACCTCCTTTTCTTATTTATTGTATGCAGCATACCACGACAAAAATATTTGTCAATATAAAAACCAAAAAACCAGGAATTTTCTTGATTCTCTTATTTAAAATTAGCTATACCCTTCCTTCAGCACAGCCTTACGGATTTTGCCGCTGGGGGTCTTGGGTAGACTAGGAACGAAGTCCACCGACCTGGGAACCTGGTGGTCTTCTAACCGACCCTTGCACCACTCAATGAGTTCTTCCTTCGTAGCCTTCTCATCCGCCTTCAAGACCACCACCGCCTTCACTACCTCCCCTAACTTTTCGTCCGGCACCCCTATCACCGCCACTTCTGCAACAGCCGGATGCAGCGATATCACATCTTCTACCTCAGGTGAGTAGATCGCTTGACCGCCACTGCTGATAACATCCTTCTTCCTCCCTGTGATGTAGTAATAACCTTCCTCATTCTTGAGCGCCAAATCTCCTGTGTGCAAATAACCCTCTTCAAGTGTCTCGGCAGTAGCCTCGGGGAGGTTCCAGTATCCCTTCATCACATTATCACCCCTTACCAGTATCTCACCTACCTCCTCAGGGCAGCAGTCCTGGCCCTCTTCGTTGGCCAGTCTTACCTCAACCCCGAGCACCTCCTTGCCGCAGGAGCCTGGCCGCTTTACTTTCTCCCAGGGTCCTTCCATCAACGGGGGCATGATAACCCCGCCGGTGGCTTCAGTTAAGGCATAAACCTGGATGATAATGTCTCCAAAAATTCGTCTCATTCGCTGATACAAGCCCTCAGGAAGGGGTGCGCCCGAATAAATCATTATCCGCATGCTACTCACATCGTATTGGTCAATCCCAGGATAGTCAATTATAGGAACTATCATTGGCGGGACAAAACACGTGGTGGTTACCCTCTCCTTCTGTATAGCTTCCAAAACTGTTTCAGGAGCGGGTCTGTCCAGCAATACATTGGTGCCACCAATGTAGAAACAGCATCTCATATGCCAAAGACCGCCTACGTGAAACATGGGTAATAGATTTATATGCACATCATTTCGATTGATGGGGAAACACGTCAGTAGCGTACTCACCGTATCGGAAATCAAATTCTTATGGCTCTGCATTACACCTTTAGGTGGGCCGGTAGTGCCGCTGGTATACAAAATCCAGGCAATATCTTCCTCGTCAACAACCACCCCAGGTTCTTCTGCCCTAGATTGAGAGAGCAGCCCCTCATAGCTTTCTAGCCCTTCCCGGGCCTGGCCAAGGACGATGAAGTTTTTGAGCATCTTCGCTTCAGGGCGCAGGGAATTAATTGTCTCCGAATATTTCTCGCCAAAAATGAGGGTGTTCGCTCCAGAGTCATTTATAATATAAGTCAGCCCATTGATATCAAGATTGGTATTGAGCGGCACGATTGATAGACCATCTTTGGCCGTGGCAAAGTACACCTCCACATACTGGGAGCAATTATCCGCCAGCACAGCTACCCTGTCACCCTTGTTCAGGCCCATACCCAGCAAGGCATTCGCCAGGTGGTTCGTGCGGTTATTGAGCTCTGAGTAGCTAAGCCTAAGGTCTCGGTAGATTACGGCTGTTTTGTTGGGAAGCTTTCTGGCATTCTGCCTCAGGATATCCCCAAATAACATTTTTTACCCCCTTTGTGTTGCCTTTGACGCAAATGTATGCTTCACTTCCATTTTCTCTCATCTGCTATTGTCTGACGTTCCTCAGGAATGGTTCCCTGCGGCACAAATTCAATCCGATCCGGCCTAACTCGGCATAGCTGGGGGAATCTCTCAGCCAAACTATCTGACAACTGAGCCTTATCTATGGATTCATCCTTAAGTTCGATCTTAAAGACGAGCTCGTCCCTTTCCCCCTTGCGGCCAACTATTAATTGGTAGCGAGATATTTGATCGAATTCAGAGAACACCTGCTCTGCCTGTTTAGCTATAACGAACATGCCCCTTATCTTGACCGCATCAGCAGTTCGACCAACGATGCCACCAAGTCGGTAGGAGGTTCTACCACACGGGCAGGGCTCAGTGATATATAAGGACATGTCGCCGGTGCCGTAGCGTATTAGGCCCCAGGTATTATTGTGGATGGGCGTAGCCACGATCTCGCCTACTTCGCCTGGCGGCAGCTGTTTGCCCGTATCTGGATCGACTATTTCTATAACGTATTCATCCATGAAGTGCATGCCGGATTTCTCACTACATTCGTAAGCCACACATCCACCGAGATCGGTAACTGAATAGCACTGGAAGGTGGAAATGCCGTAATCTTCTTCAAGCGCCTTTCTTATGGAGGGAGCAAGTATCTCGCCAGTAAACCAGGCACGCTTTAAGGCAAAATCCCGGCGAAAATCATGTCCCATCTCCTCAGCCCTTTTGATGATGGTCATCAAGAAGCTGGGCATCCCGGCATATCCGGTAACCTTCAAATCAAGCATAGTTCTGATCTGTGCATCGGTGTTGCCTACACCGGTGGGGATGACCGTAGCCCCACAGGCCCTTACCCCCTCATGAAAGAGCATGCCAGCGGGAGACATATGATAGGTGGGCGTATTGATCACTATATCACCCTTTCTAAACCCAGCCGCATATAACGTCTTACCGAACCAGCTTATGCCCTCAGCGTAGTGAGGCCCATAAATAGGGCCTGGCGTAATAAATACCCGCTCAACCTCTTCAAGTGGGATGGCCAAAAACCCACCATAGGGCGGCTTGGACTTTTCTAGCTCTATAAGATCACCTTTCCTGGTAATAGGGAGCCTCTCTAGGTCCTTGGCTGTGCGAATCTCAGAGGGACTGACCCCTGCCCGATCAAAAATTTCCTTTGCCGAGGGAGCATTTCGGTAGGCACTCTCTAGGGCCTCACGCAGCTTCTGGCTCTGATACCTCTCCCGTTCCTCAGGGGATATCCCCTCTAGTTCGTCAAAAAATCTGTCCTCTTTAGTCTTGGACATCATAGCCCCCCTTCTTCTGTTTGTAGTGTTTCAGCATACTCCTCCTCCCTCGAAATTTCCATCCTCAATATCATATCGAACTCAAAATATCAAGCCCTTTTTCTGTCGTATCCAAAAATACATCGACCTCATATTGACGACCCTATCTTTAAATGATATAGGAGGCAAAAAGGGCGGGATAAAGAGATGAAGGTCTTGGGATTGGTGGGTAGTGTGCGTAGGCTCGGTAACTCGGAGATCCTTACCAAGGAGGCCCTCATGGGGGCCGAGGAACAAGGGGCCGAGGTGGAGATCCTCCGCCTCACCGACTACGAGGTGAGACCCTGCCAGGGGTGTGCTGCCTGTCTCTTCCAGGGAAGGGATTGTGTCATCGAAGATGACGCCAACTTCATCTTCGCCAAGATGGCCGCCAGTGACGGGATAATCCTCGGGGTGCCCTGTTATATTTTGGAGGCCACCGCTATCGTCAAGCAGCTCATCGATCGGGGCTTTGCCCCCATGCAACAGAACAAGATCAGGGGAAAAGCGGGAGGGGTTATCGTCCCCTATGCCACCCGAGGGTGGACCCAAAATGCCTTTCAGCAGACCAACACCTGGCTCCTCTCCCTGGGTGTAAATATCATCGACCGGCTTCTTATCCACGTCCAGGGGCTCAGTGAGGCCCCTTTGTTCTCCAGGGCCATAGAGAGGGCCCATGCCTTGGGGAAAAGGGTGGCCCGAGCCATAGAGACCGGCGACCATTCCTATCAGGGGGAGGAGGGGATCTGCCCCATCTGCCATGACCGAAACCTCAGGATATTGAAGGATATGGAGACGGTGGAATGTCCGGTGTGCGCCGTTAGGGGCACCCTCCGGGTGGAAGAAGGAAAGATCAAGGTCATATTTAAGGACGAGGCAATCCAGCGGCATCGGTGGACCGAGGAAAATCTTCGGCGCCACTTCACCTATCACCTCAAGCCATCAAAGGCATTCTTTCTCAAAACCAAGGAAGAGAGAAAAAAGAGGATTGAGAAATACAAGGGCTATCTGGGGATGTGAGGGTAGCGTGCGCTATCTGGTAAAGCTTAGGTATTACCCTGGAGATCCCCTCCAGGAGATAACGGAGGAAGACCTGCGCAACATCTCCGAAAGATGGGGCCTGCGGATCGGGTTGGAAGAAGTGAGGGGTGATAGGGAGGGGGGACAAGAGCAAACCCTAGATAAAGACATGGAAGAGATCACGCAGACAGTGATCACGGTAGCAGGTGACCATGCCCCCTCACTACGTAAGGGATTGAAAGAACTCATCGAGAGGTATCGGGCCCCGCGCACTGTCTATGCGCTCTGGGGGAGCAACCCCGCCGGGGAGCAAATCGCTTGGGAGATCATAGAGGAAATGGATGGGTGGTAATAATGAGGAAAAGATGAGGATGGAAAATCCGAAGGTCCGCCCCCTGGATGCCTTCCCAGTACAGGTGTCAGGCAGGGAGATGATAGGGATCAAGGATCCCATCGGGATAAGTCCCGATATTATCTTCGTCCCTCCAGAGGCCTTCTTCCTCATCAGCCTGATGGATGGGACGCACAGCCTGCTGGACCTGCAGGCTGACTATATGCGCAAATACGGGGGGCTCCTTTTCAGCGATAAACTGGAGGAACTCATCGAACAACTGGACTCCCATTATCTCCTAGAAACCCACCGTTTTCAGGACCACCTCCGTCACCTCCGAGAGGAATTCAAAGAGGCGAAGATCAGAGAGGCCGCCTTTGCTGGCCGGGGATACGAGGGCGATCCAGAAAGTTTGAAGGCACAACTCCGGGGATACTTCACAGAGAAGGAAGGTCCGGGGCTTCCCGGGCAGGAGAGGGAAAAAAGAGGGGTAAAAGGGATCGTGGCCCCACACATAGACTTTGTCCGAGGAGGGACATGCTATGCCTACGCCTATAAGACCTTGGCAGAATCCAATGGGGTGGATCTCTATGTAATCCTCGGCACCTGCCACACCCCCATGCAGAATCCCTTCGCCTTTACCCTGAAGGCATTTGAGACACCCCTCGGGAAAGTAGAAGCGGATGGGGAGATGGTTGAAAAGGTGGCTAAACAACTCCCCTTTGATCCCCTTCTCGACGAGTTCTCCCACCGCCATGAGCACACCATAGAGTTTCAAGTACTCTTCCTTCAATATATTTTGGGGGAGAGGGAGTTCAAGATCTTCCCCATCCTGTGCAATTCCTTTCAAGAGATGATCCAACAAAGGGTCTCTCCAATGAAAGACCCCCTCTATAAAGAGTCCATCTCTATCTTCAAGGAACTATTCTACCCCCTCCCCCACCTATGCCTTGTCGCTAGCGCCGATCTGGCCCATGTAGGGCCACAGTTCGGGGGCGCTCAAACGGTTACCCCCGGGGTCCTGACAGAGGTCAAGGCAAAGGATTTGGAGATGTTAAAATATGTAGAGCAACTGAATGGGGAGGAGTTTTATCAATTCATCCTCCGAGAGGGGGACAGGAGAAACATCTGCGGTCTGCCTCCCATTTATGCCCTGTTAAATCTGATAAAGGCCCAAAAGGGGGAATTATTGAAATATCAACAATGGTATGACCCTCAGGGCAAGGGGATGGTGACCTTTGCCAGCATGGCCTTTTTCTGAACCCCACCCATAGATTGAAAAGAGAAAAAAAGATATTATCTTCATAAAAGGCTTAGGCGAATGCAATGGAGATAACAAAAGAACTATGGGAGGCCGCAGAAGACCTCCGCTACCTCCTGAACCGCGGCTATCCGAGAGATGGTTCCCTGCAATTGGTGGGCAACAGATACAACCTCGCCCAAGACCTCAGACACCTCTTGCACCGAGGGGTCTTCCCCGCTCAAATAGCTGAGGAGAGGGGCAGAAAGAGGGTCTCCCTGGAGCAGCTAAGGGAGGAAGGACTTGCCATAGACGGTTATAACGTCCTCATCACCTTGGAAAGCGCCTTGAAGGGCAAAACCATCTTACTGGCTGACGACGACTTTATCAGGGATATCTCCGGGGTCTCTGGTGGATATAGAAAAGGAGCGGCGACAACAGAGGCCTTGAGGTTGATCATCGATCTTCTACTCGTCGCAGGACCAACAGAGGCCATCCTCCTGTTTGACTCCCCCATCAGCGGGAGCGGGGAGCTAGCCGCCCGGATCAGGGGTCTGATGAGGAAGAAAGGGGTACAAGGGGACGCCTTGGCAGTGAAGGTCCCGGAGCGGATCATGGAGGGATATGACGGGATCATCGCCAGCAGCGACACCGCCCTCATCGACCAGGCTCAAAGGGTCTTTGATCTCGCAGGTCACCTCATCAGGGAAATATTGAGGACGCCCTACATAGATTTAAGGAGAAAGGGATGAAGGCATGGCTGGATGAGGAGGTGGAGATGGAGGAAGATCTAACCTTGAAGGTGCATCCCTTCGTTGTTATATTCCTGGTAATTGCCATGAAAAACATTCACTGTAAAGTTGGGATTAAAGGGTGTTGTTACCTTGCAGTATTTTCGAGCCCTACTTCAGGGGGTTGCGCCCCCTGAAACCCCCAATAAAGAAATGGTTCAAGGATTCCAGGGGTCTAGGATTCTAGTGGAAAACAAATTATTTGAACCCTTGAATCCTGTATTTTCCATAGGCGTGGGTGAGGGCAAACCCTCATGAGGGTTTGAGGCGGATGTCATGTGGGCATTGCTGGGTATATTTGCCAGCTCCTTTGTAGTAGGGCTCTCCGGGGCGCTGATGCCAGGGCCAGTCCTCACGGTGACCATCGCTGAGGCCACCAGGAGGGGTTTTTGGGCAGGCCCCCTTATAGTCCTGGGCCATGGGATCATCGAGATCCCCTTGGTCATCTCCTTAGTCCTGGGGTTTGGTAGCCTCCTCAGACAAAACCTCATCTTCGGCATTGTCGGGGTAGGAGGAGCCATCATCCTTATCTGGATGGGGATAGGGATGTTGAAGGGGACAAGGGGGGCTACCTTGGAACTCCAGACCAAAGGGGAGAGGAGGAGAAACCCCATCCTCGCGGGCATCCTGACCAGTATCTCCAACCCATATTTTACCATCTGGTGGGCGACCATTGGGCTGTCTTACATCGCTCTGTCCCAGCGATATGGGATTGTGGGATTGAGCTCCTTTTATGCGGGCCATATCTTGGCAGATGTAGCCTGGTATTTCTCCATCGCCTGGGCCATCACCCTGGGCAAAAGGATCATGGACGACCGGGCATATAGATGGATCATCGGCCTGTGTGGTGCATTCCTCCTGGCCCTTGGCCTCTATTTTGGGTCAAGCGGCCTGAAGGCGCTGGTCTGAAAAAGTAAAGGAGGTGTACTTTGATAGTAAAATTACTGGTGGTGGGACCGATTCAGGCAAATTGTTATATCCTGGGCTGCGAGAGGACCAAACTGGCAGCGGTGATCGACCCAGGAGATGAGGTAGATCGAATCCTGACAGCATTGGCAAAAGATGAGCTGCGCCTGGTCTATATCATCAACACCCACGGACACTTCGACCATACCGGAGCTAACAAGGCCCTCAAGAAGACCACCGGGGCTGAACTCCTGATCCACCCTGCCGATGCCCCCCTCATCCTCCGCCAGGCGGCCAGCGCCTCGGCCTGGGGGATGGGGGTGGAGAACTCCCCTGCTCCAGATCGGTATATAGAGGAAGGGGATATAATAACCTTCGGGGATATCTCCCTGAAGGTCCTTCACACCCCGGGTCACTCCCCAGGAGGGATCTCCCTGGTCACCGACAAGATGGTCTTTGTGGGGGATACCCTCTTCGCAGGCTCGATTGGCAGGACCGACTTCCCAGGTGGTGATTACGAGGGTCTCATCCGTGGTATCCGTACCAAGATCTTCATCCTCGGCGACGATGTGGTCGTCTATCCAGGGCATGGCCCAGAGACCACTGTGGGACATGAGAAACGCCACAACCCCTTCTTCGCCGAAGGGGGGATGAGGTGGTTTTGATTACCATTTCTTCCCCTCTATTGTCTCCCAGCCGATACTGTCCTCCTCAATAAAAACAAGGCGGGCAAGGCGAGTATCTGCATCGCCACCGCAAACGTAATGACGTAGCCTATGGATATTTCATACAAAATTCCTATCATTAAGCTCCCCAAAAACCAGGATACCCCATAGGCTGTATTGAAGACCCCATAGGCGAGACCTCTGCGTTCCATCGGTGTCAGATCGGCTATGGCAGCCCGCATAATGGTCTCCTGGACCCCCATGGCCGCCCCCCAGAAGACCACACCCGCTATGGCGAGACCATAACTTCCTGAAAACCCCAAAAAGGGGATGGGAACAGTTAGCATGGGAAGGGCAATTAACGCCAAGAGCCCGATTTTATCGTAGGTCTTACCGATGACAAGGGCCACCAAGGCGTCCACACCCATTGCCATGGCGTAAAAAAGAGGGATCTGCGCTACTGGAACTATTGATTGGACCTTAAAATGATAGGAGATGAGCTGAAAGTTGACAAAACCCGCCACACTCAGGAAGGCGAACAGGGTATATATCCAGAAGGACCTGGGGAGCTTCCCACTGGCACTTGGTGGTGCCTTACTGTAAGGCCTCTCTATCGCTTCTGGCGAGGGGAGCTTTCGCCTTGCCTTCGTCAGGATGACTAGGGTCAAAAGGGCTGGCAGCCATAGGATTGTGAAGCCCACTTGATATCCGCCCTGCAGGAAAAAGACGGCGGAAAATACCAAAGGGCCGATAAATGCACCGATCTGATCCAGTGCTTCATGGATGCCGAAGCCCCAACCTCTGCCCACCTGCTTTGTGGAATAGGAGAGGATGGTGTCCCGCGCCGGTGTCCTTATCGCCTTTCCCAATCGCTCCAAAACGATCAAGATAGCGGCGACCTGCCAAACACCTGCCAGGGCCAAGAGGGGGATGGATAAAATGAGGCCGTAGCCGATAAACACAAAGGCCCAGTATCGCCCTGTGCGGTCGGCCATATATCCGGAGATCAACCGCAGTGCATAGCCGAGGAACTCCCCCAGCCCCGCAACCAGACCGACAACAGCGGCATTTGCTCCTAAGGTAGATAGAAAAGGGCCCGTAACACTGCGCGCCCCTTCGTAGGTTATATCCCCGAAGAGGCTTACCATGCCCAACAGGACGATGAACTGAAAGGCCGACCTTCTGGAGTCTTTGTTCCCGCTTTGCATTGTGGATGCGTTCGCTACTTCATCTTCTAATGGGGTTTTTCGTGTTCTCCCTATTCTTATCATATACACATATGAAAGGCCCTTGGGTCAAGAAAAAATATCTCCATGATGACTAGGGGGGACAAGATATTCTTAAGGAGCTTTTATAAACCATAGGGTTCACCACCCCTGATTAAAATGGTATATTAAAAGAGGTGATAGGAAATGCAAGAATCAAGAGATAAAAGGGAAGGCCATCGGAGAAGATTACGAGAGAAATTTATAAAAGCAGGTACTTCAGGATTTCATGATTATGAGATTGTGGAATTACTCCTTACCCTAGGAACCCCTCGAAAAGACTGCAAGCAACAGGCAAAAGAGGCTATAAAAAAATTTAAAACTCTTCGGGGTGTCCTTGAAGCACCGGTCGAAGAACTTCAGGAAATCAAAGGAATTGGGCCACATAATGCCTTCGGCATAAAACTGGTTCAAGAGGTAGCCAGAGAGTTTCTTAAAGAGAAGATCCTTGAAAAACCCATCTGTAAATCTTCAAAGGAAGTTTTCGATTATCTTTATCACTCTATGCGCGATCTTAAAAAAGAGGTCGTTAAGGTCATCTTCTTAGATGGCAAAAATAAGATTATAGATATTGAGGACCTATTTGAGGGCACATTGAATACATCAGCGATTTATCCTCGTGAGGTCATGAAGAGTGCGATCAAAAACAATGCCCTCAGTCTTATCTTTGTCCATAATCATCCCTCTGGCGATCCAGAGCCCTCTGCGAGTGATAAGGATATAACAAAACAGCTTGTTTTCGCAGGTAATCTTATGCAGATTAAAGTCCTGGATCATATCATCATAGGCAATAACAAATATTTTAGCTTTGCAGATGAGGGATTGATTGAAGAATATAACTTAAATTTTTTAAGCATAAAAAAGGGGGGGGATGTTTAACCAAAACTTTAGAATAACTAATAAAATAATCAACCATATTGCAGACATTGCTGCTGCTAGGGGGTAGGATTTCTCATTACGAGTTCGTTAGAATTCACCCCTTCGTAGATGGAAACGGAAGGACCGCAAGAGCGTTAGCCACACTCATTCTCTACCTGAATGGTTTTGATACCAAAAGATTCTTTGCCCTTGATGATTACTACAATGAGAATAGAGAGAGATATTATGCTGCGCTGCAAACAGTAGATCAAAAAACATTGGATGTAACAGTCTGGCTGGAATATTTCTGCGAAGGTGTTGCTGTTAGTATGAATCGGGTTAAAGATGCGGTCTTAGAGCTAAGTTTTGATAGAAGGACAAAAGAGAAAAAGGGGGGGATCTTCTTAAATGAAAGGCAGAGGAAGGTTTAAAGCATTTACAAACAAATCTGAAAATAACTACTAAGGAATATCAGGATATGTTCGATGTCGCTGGACGAACAGCACGGGGTCATTTAAACGAATTGGTAAAACTGGACTTAATCAAACCTGTAGGACCTCAGAAAGGAAGGTACTATGTGTTAGCTTAACCTGTTGCCGAGAAATTGCCGAGAAAATAAAAGAGGAATTTTATGAACAAATCAAACAAGGAGAAGATTGAGTTTATAAAGGACACCTTTATCCATTGGGGGAGAAGGTGATTTTAATGACGCATCGGCCGTCCCCTTTCACGAGGCTTTCTTTGATCTCATGAATGGGTTTGAGGTGCAAGATCTTCATAACCCCATTTCTTAATGCCTGGCAACCGCATTCATAGCCCTCCAACATATTCGCCTTGCTGAGAGAATCATAGACATGACATCGGGTCCCTGTCCAAACAGCAGTATCTCCTTCATATTGAATAGGCTCGTTTATATAAAGTTCATCAAAAAAGGCGTTCTTCCAGACGGTCTTAAAGACAAACATCAATTCTTGAATTGAGCGTGGCCTTTGAATAATTTTTTCACGGAGCAGCATGATGGTCATCATTCGGAATATCTTCTCGGAAACCTCAAGGTTAAGTCGGTTGGCCTGATCAGGTCCCAATTCCTTGACAAGCTCAGCGTGCCAAAAGGAGTCGTGGAGCCACCACAGTTTATTCAGGGTGTCATTGGATTTGAATTTCTGTATCAACATAAAGCGTGCTGTTTTTACGAAACAACCAATTAAGACTATCCCTTTCACCATGAAGGCCACATTAATATACTACTTTTTGTGAAAAGATAAAAGCTCTCAACATTTAATTGGAGGGATTAAATAATAAAAGTTTTTCCCTTTTGAGGGCTGGGCTTTTCTTTTCTATTCTAGCCTGTAATGAGAATAGATTGTCATTATGAAAGATTTAACTCCATATAAACACTTTTTTTATGAACCAAGGGTTCAACACCGCTGATGAAAATGGTATTTTTAGATAAAGATATAACAGAAAAATTAGTGTTTTTGAGAGTAATCAATCAGAAGGCAAAGGAAGAAGTTTACATTATATCTTGGCGTAATCTTCTCCACAGGGAGTTCGGGATTAAAAGTATTGGTAAGGGAATAAGGTTATATTATCTCTTATCAAGAAATGATTGTCATTTTTTGACCGCAAGGGCAATCGTTGAAAGAGAGATAGGCATTGTTTAGGTGGAACGACCAAACCCTTTCAGATGTCGTGCGGGAAAAGTTGGATTGGCTGAGTGAAGTATAATTCATTTCATCAAGAATTTTAGCTCACTTTTTAGACCGGAAATCACCTTTTGCAGTTCTGGAACAGGATAAACAAGCCTCCATAGTTCCTTCTCCCAATACCCTTCCAAAATTCCTAAAAGGTCATCCGGAAACATCTCTCCTAGTCCCATAAACTCTATCCCCTTATACTCACACTTCTTCCGCAACAGGCCTTTCAACCTACTTTTATCAGGTCTTAACTGCATTAATTGCCAGACATCATAGTAATCCCTGCTCTTTTTCCTTTCCAGAAGTGACCTTATTTTCTGTGCGCCGATCTCTTCAATATTCTCAACCCTGACCTTAAAGGACGGGTAATCAGAGTATGTCTGGCTAATTTTCCTGCTGCAAATCCTGTCTATCGGGGTTTCTCGGGTCACATCCACCTTGATCCAGTTCTTCTGGAGCAAAGCCTCATACTGGATTTTAAGCTGCAGGTAGCCAGGATTCGAGTGTTGCCTCTTTAGGGTAAGCCTTATCCTGCTGGCATTTTGTATTCGATCAAATATTTCTGCAAGGCGTGCTACTATCCCCTGAAAATACCCTGCATAGACAAAATCAAGGTCTTCGGATAACCGCCAGATCCTGGGGAAATATACCTTTGAAAGCGCAGTCCCGCCCTTGAATGTCAGGCCGTTTATTTCGGCCAAACCAAACAGGAGCCATCCCAGCACATAGTCCTTTTCCATCATGCCAAGTGTAAGGTTTCTTTCTCTTGCCTTCTCCAGGAGCTCTCTTCTGTCTATCAATACATCCACCTGTCCGGCTTCAATTCAAGATTCACCAGGAGACCCCATTTACAGTTATGCCTTCCCCTTTTGGGAGAAAGACGGTCAAGGACAGGATAACCCTTTGAAGGCCTGAACTTGCTGAAGAGGTCTTTATACTTTTCAAGAAGCCCGGTTATTTCCAGAATGTAGCCCAGCCTTTTTAAAATGGCCAGGTTTCCCATCTTCTCTGCAAAATCATATACCTTTTTAAAATCCATCTCATTATGACTAAAATAGATCGATCTGGCCACTTCGTCTATACCCCCAGAGTGCTCAGGGTGATCCAGACAATCGGCAATGGTTTTCTCAGGGCTCGATATATTTACCTTCCAGCCCTCCAGCCCTATCTCCTCAAAGCCAAAAAATTTCTTCTTATCTATCTTTACAAAATAATAGCCTGCATTCAGTATCTCCAGGGGCATCCTGGGCTTCGTGGTGGCGATAAAGGTGGTTCTGGGTATCTGCTCTGAAAAGCCATAATGGTTCAGTGCAGACCAGTAGCCTATGTAGTAAGGTTCCACCAGATGGGAGGCTATAACGAAATTGTGCAGGAGAAAGCTATCTGCTCCCCTCATCCCCACATCCAGGGGCACTATAGCATAGAGTCCCCTTTTCAAGGAAAGGACCCATTTTTTCCCAATCAGGGAGGACATGACCTTCTTGGGCTCTTTCTTGATGATCTTCCTCACATCCTCTATGCTGAAAATCTTCTTATCCTCTCTGGCCAAGGTTGAAATCAGGAGGGATTCCCCCGGTGTGAGGCCTTTCTTGTATTCTCCTCCAGGTTTTTTCCTAGTCCTTATTTTATGTTTTTTCATAGTTAGTACCATTTTTTTACCACCAATTATAAACTTATATAAATCCATGTCAACAGGGTTTTAAGTACTAAATTTGGAAGGGATATTAACTAGGCATATGATTTCCCTGAAAAAACAAAGCTTCGTCTAAAACTAACGGCTCTATAAGCAGTTGAGATTTAAGCATATTTGATCAGGATTTCAATTCGGCGCTCATTCTAACAACCACATGCCCCCACCCACCACAACTCGGGCCAGTATCAAAACATCCGGTGGTGTTAAACATCACCTCATTGGGGTCCC
>JAFDHG010000068.1 GCA_019308925.1 Deltaproteobacteria bacterium | reverse complement strand
TGCATTAAGGAAAGCGATCCAGCAGGAGCTTGGGATAGAGGTGCAGGAGGTAGTAGCTGCGTAATGGAAAAGATGGGCCGCTACAGAATTTCAACTAAAAATGGGATTGACTCCTTTTCATCTACAGGAAATCAACTTTTTAAATCTTATATGTTATTTATAAGAAACTGGGCTTCATATTGGCACCTTCTGGAACCCCTTTCTCATAACTTGCTCCAGTAGGT
This sequence comes from Deltaproteobacteria bacterium, assembly GCA_019308925.1. Lineage (NCBI taxonomy): Bacteria > Pseudomonadati > Myxococcota > Myxococcia > Deltaproteobacteria bacterium. The sequence continues at coordinate 20,015 of JAFDHG010000068.1, read as the reverse complement.
TCAGCTTTATATTGTTGGGCTAATTACAGACTGATGGGTGATATTTATATACCAGTTTAGTACCTATGAATACTTATGTAAATCTCATTTTAAATAATTATTTTCAAATATTTGATCGCTATTCTTTTTCTGCTATTTTTCTTAACATGTTATAGTGTATAAATATATTTTGAAATTCGGGAAGATCCTAAAATCGCAAATTTTCTTTGAATATCTATTTATTTTTTCATTTGACTCATTGCTAGACAATTACTGCACAGGATTTTTCCAGTCGAGGCTTGATTTGAACCAATGAGCTTCGGGTTATACGCCCGAATAATGTTCAGAAAAGATGTCCGAAACAGTCCTTGAACAATCTCCTTTTTTCGTGATATTTTCACGGTGAATAGTATGCTTCAGTTTAACTTTTTACTAATCGTTTTCCTTGCAGTTTTCGTGTTTCGGTCCCTGTTTCAATTTACCCTCAAACGACTCAATGTCTCCCATCTGCGCCAGTATGGAAACAAGGTCCCCCGAGTTTTTCAGGGTACGGTGGATCAGGAGAACCTGGCCAGGATTTCTGCTTATACGGCTGATTCTGCCAAATTCGGTATTGTTGTGACATTATTTGACCAGGCACTCTTGCTGGCCATTTTGTTGTCTGGTTTTTTGCCCTGGTTGGCCGAGATAGTCAGCCAGTGGCAGCCCCGCTTTATGGTACGGATTCAACACCAGAACCCTTAAGTTGTGGTTCTTCGATTGGATTAAAGGTATGGCCATATCAGCGATCCTGGGTGGTACCCTCCTCTGCGTCCTATTGATCTTGGTATATTATCTCAAAAATACCTGGTGGCTGTGGGCGTGGATGATGGTTGCTGTGTTTGAATTGTTGATGCTATGGCTATACCCAGTGCTGATTGATCCGTTGTTTAACAAATTTGGACCCATTGCCAATAAGGAACTGGAGAATCAGATCGTTTCGCTGGTGGGGAAAGCGGGACTTCAAGTTAGAGGGGTGTTTCAGATGGATGCCGGCAAGCGTAGCAAACACACCAATGCCTATTTTACCGGAATCGGCAGGATAAAGCGGATCGTTCTCTTCGACACCCTGTTGACATCTCATCCTGATGAGGAAATCCTTTCGATCATCGCCCATGAGGTGGGACACTGGAAGAGAAAACATATATACAAAGAACTCGTTTTCGTGCAGATGCTTTCCCTGATTGGGTTGTATCTTTTTGCAAAATTGCTGAATTGGCCTTTAATTTACCAAACCTTCGGTTTTCAAGAACCCGTGGCATATGTCGGGTTGTTTCTTGTCGGGGCACTTATGAGCCCTCTTGGCTATTTCGTTCGCCCCTTAGAATCGGCCGTTTCCCGGAAGTTTGAACGCGAGGCCGATGATGTTGCCTTTGACTTGATGGGGACGACCAAACCGATGTGCAACGCACTCTTACGGTTGACTACTGACAATCTGGTCAATTTGGTGCCCCATCCCATTTACGCCTGGTTTTACTATTCCCACCCACCACCCGTTGAGCGAATTTCCAGGCTCGAGAATCTTGAAAATATAAAGGAAGAAAGAAAATAGGTTAGTATAATATCTCTGGAGATCTATATTGATGCTGTAATCGCTACCTAAATCCGAAAATTGTAGATATCTTGCCAAGATCTAAACTTATCAGACTGCCATTATAATAAGCGTACATTATTTTTATATGTACATAAAAAAATGAACATTTAATTATAATGAACATAATTTAGTTTAGTTATTAGTCAAGATGTAAGATGTTGTATTATAAAATAGCTGAGCCAAATTAAGGGTGTTGACATTTGTACATTATTATGATATGTTCACTAAAAATGTACATTATCAAATAGTGTACATAGCCTACTGATACTGAGCACAATGGATAGGAAACCTAAAGAGATAGAAATTTTGCATGAAGCCCTGGAAGTACTCCGAAGGACAACTGGGCTTACTGTCGAAGTTCAACCTACTACTTTTCATGACGCTCCCGCTCCAGATGCAGTGATACGAATCGCCTGGCAAGATATAGAGTGGCATTTTGCTGCCGAGTTTAAAAATATGATTACACGTGCCACAATTGGTCTAGCTGCCCAACAATTACATGAATATCGGCAAAAAGGGCTTCTTGTCACAAGGTACGTTACGCCCCAAGTGGCAGATCTGCTAAAGGAGATGAATATTCCATTCGTTGATGTAGCTGGTAATGCTTACATTAACAAACCTCCCTTGTTCATCTTCATCAAAGGGAATAAACTTACCGATAAATATCGCCCAGAGCCCCCAACACGTGCCTTTCGACCTGCAGGCCTACAGGTTGTTTTCGCCCTCCTATGCAATCCGGGTCTGGAAAACGCCCCATTGCGTGAAATCGCTAAAGCGGCAACTGTCGCTTTGGGGACTGTTGGCTGGGTCGTGGACGACTTAAAAAAAACGGGTTATCTGATTGATATGGGGAAACGGGGTCGCCGATTGGTTCGGAAGGAAAATTTATTAAATCGATGGGTTACAACATATCCCGAGCAATTAAGGCCAAAACAATTGATAGGACGCTTCAGGGCTGATAACTATGACTGGTGGAAGCATACTGAGTTACAGGCCTTTAACGCTTACTGGGGCGGGGAAGTTGCGGCAACCATATTGACTGGATATTTGAAACCGCAAATTGTAACAATTTATACGAACCAACCAGTTGGTAAATTGCTGCTGAAGAATAAGCTCAGAAAACACCTTAATGGAGAGATTGAGATTCTCAAAGCGTTTTGGGGGTTTGAACACAACTGGCCACATCGTAACGTGGTGCATCCCCTGTTGATTTACGCAGACTTACTCGCTACCGGTGATGCCCGAAATATCAAAACAGCAGGGATTATATATGAGCAAGAACTTACTCGACTTATCCGGGAAGATTGATAATTTTACATTGGAAGCTTTTGAGACTACCGCTCATATCGCTAAATCTCAGGGTGTTCCATTCTTTATTGTTGGGGCAACAGCACGGGATATGATTCTCATGCATGGTTACGATATCCCCACCATTCGAGCTACCAGGGACATTGATTTCGGAGTACGGGTGCCAGATTGGGACCACTACAAAAAACTGAGAGAAGGCCTGGAGGCAACCGGAAAATTTACGCCAACCAATGAAGTACAGAGACTAAAATTTAAAGAGCGTCTCATTATTGACATCATTCCATTTGGCCCCATTGCGGGCCGTAGTGATTCTCTAACTTGGCCACCAGACCACGAAATTGAGATGACTACCCTTGGATTCGAAGAATCATACCGCCATTCATTAATGGTCAGGTTGAGGTCAAACCCCGTTCTTGAGATACAATTTGCAACCCTAGCGGGATTGGCTCTTATGAAAATAATTTCATGGCACGATAAATATCCCGAACGTGCTAGCGATGCCCAGGACTTAGCGTTAATCATGCGTACATACATAGATGCTGGAAACGATGAACGCCTATTCAGTGAGGAAGCGGATTTGGTAGAAAACGAAGATTTTGACTACGTTTGTGCCAGCGCAAGATTATTAGGCCGAGATATTGCCGCAATTTTAAGCCCTCATACTAAGAAGGCTGTTCCAGGAATACTAGATAGGGAAACTGGCGAACAAACCCGTTATAGACTGGTAGAGGATATGATAAGAAGCAGTGCAGCTTTCAGCGACGATTTCGAGGAAATACTCCAGTTACTTGAGGAATTGAAGTTAGGAATTCAGGAGAGGCTTTAGAGCGACTCTTCATAATGGGTGAGAAGGACCGACTCCTCGGTATATTATTCTTTCCCAACCTCTAGGTTCTTCCCCTTCATCTTAAGCGAAGAAGGCAACGTGATCTTATGAGGGAGCAAGGTGGGATAGATGCTTACATCTGACCCCTTAAGGGGCCTTTTATTGCCCAGGCATGGTTAATATCTCAAGAGCAAAAATAGCAATGGAATGGTACCGATACTTGCCAGTGTGGTGAGAGATACAATGGAGTTGCTGAAGACATCATCTCCCTCATATTTAACTGAAAACACAGTTACCAGTACAGCAGCCGGCATCGCAGATTGGAGTATGGAAATAGCAAGCTGGTCAGAAGATAAGGAAAAGGCCAATCCTAAGGCAAAGGCAATGAGGGGAGAAAGGATCAACTTTATAAAACTAACTATGAATGTGTAAATAATATTACTTGATTTGACAAAAAATTTTAGGCTTAGGCCTCCCCCAACTACCACCATGGCCAGAGGGAAGGTGGCCTTGTTCATCAGCGAAAGGCTGTAAGTGAGTAAAGGAGGGAGTTGCAACCTCAGGATGATGCACAGCATTCCTGCTATCATAGCGATAACTAAAGGATTTTTAAAAAGACTGGAAAGGGTCATTTTGCCTGTCATGATATAAAGACCGATAATATACAGGAAGAAATAACCCCCGATAAGATAGAAAATGGCCAAAACAACACCGTTATTCCCTAAAAAGGCATAAGCAACTGGAAAGCCTAAAAAGGCATGGTTGCCATAGGACGACCCCAAGAGGAATGTCCTTTTAAAGCTCTCCTTGAGATGAAGGGGCCTTACTACGATAACGGCCAAAACATACGTCAAAAAGATAATAACAAAACCGGAAATGGCTAGTTCTGTAAATTCTGACAGATGAGATTTTTGTGGCTCTACCATGGAATAAAATATGGTCACAGGCAGGAAAAAATTAAAGACAAGATTATTTACCACCTCAACAGGATAAGGTGATATCCTCTTGAGAAAATAGGCCGCCATCATAATAAAGTACATGCCAAAGATATTTTGCAGGGCAGTTTCCACAATACGTTCTCCTCGAGCCGGAAATGACAAAGGCCTATCTTTTGGATAGCTCAGTAATTTCGGTGGCTTTATAGATCTGGGAAAATGAGGAGCCTTTTAAGAAATATAGCAAAAAAATAGAATCTCAAAAATTAGACCTGACTCCTTCCTTGTCCCTTTCCTGAAGTGGTTACAGTTCTTGCAAACAGCTAGGTGTCGTGGGGATCTTTATCCTTATAATGGCCTTCGTATATCTCTGCCACGCAACATTCTGAACATCATGCGGATAAGAACTCACCAAAGACTTCTTTCTCCTAAAAAATAGGCAGGCTGGCGGCCTGCCTATTAGAGACCAATGAGGGTTCTTAAAGGGCTATGCCTCTAACTCCACATTCCAGTAGAGATAATCCAACCATGACTCTGGGGCCTGCTTGATGTTGATGGTGATCCGCAAGATGGGGAGCCACTCCGGTTTCTCGGGTTTGCGCACAAGCCTCATCCCTGCCTCTTTGGGGGTCTTTCCTCCCTTTTTCCTGTTGCAATCCATGCAGGAGGTGACAATGTTGGTCCATTCGGTCTTTCCTCCCATCGACCTGGGGATCACATGATCATAGGTCAACTCCTCAGCGGAGAGTTTCCTGCCGCAATACTGACACCGGTTTTTGTCCCGGGCATAGATGTTCTGGCGGGAGAACTTTACCCCTCCCTTTTTCTTACGCACATATCTGATGAGTCTGATGATGGAAGGGAGTCGAATGCTGAAAGAGACGCTTCGGACCTCTCGATCGTATTCCTCGATTACCTCCACTTTACCCAAGGTGATCAGGGTAATGGCCTTTTTCCAAGAAACCACCCGCAGGGGCTCATAGGTGGCGTTTAAAAGCAGAGCACTCTCCATCTCCCAACCTCGTCTTGGTCTGCTGAAAGTTCAAGTTTTTATACCCTTTTCCCTTTTTTTTGTCAAGACCTTTGGGTTCTTTGTCATTGACAAAGGTGAGGACATGGGTATATCTTCGTATTGCCCTGACGAGGATTTATTGAATATCTCTATTGGAGGAAATGGATGAGACGTGTGGGGATCATCGGGACCGGCTCTTATCTTCCGGGAAAGGTCCTGTCCAATTTCGATCTGGAGAAGGTCCTCAATACCAGTGACGAGTGGATATCTACCAGGACAGGGGTCCGAGAACGACGCGTGGCAAAGGATACAGAGGCGGCCTCAGATCTTGCCAAGGTGGCGTGTGAAAGGGCCTTGGAGGTTGCAAATATGGCCTCTGAAGAGATAGAGCTCATCATTATGGCCACCATTACCCCAGACACCCACTGCCCCTCAGGGGCCAATTGGTTGGAGGCGAAGCTAGGGGCGGTGAATGCCGTCAGTTTTGATGTTACTGCCGCCTGCACAGGCTTTATCTTCGCTCTGTCTGTGGCGGAGCAGTATGTCAAGACCGGGATCTACCACAATGCCCTAGTGGTTGCCTCAGAGATCATGACTAGGACGCTGGATTGGACTGATAGGGAAACTTGTATCCTTTGGGGGGATGGGGCTGGGGCAGTAGTGATCAAGGAGGTAGAAGATTACAGAGGGATCCTTTCCACCCACCTGCATACCGATGGTGCCAACGGGGATACCCTCTTGATGCCCGGAGGTGGGTCTAAGACTACCCCCATATCATACGAGAGCGTGGACAAGAAGCTCCATACCCTGAACATGATCGGGGCCAACCAGTCCTTTAAGGTGGCCGTCAAGAGGTTTGCCGAGGCCTGCGAGGAGGCCCTATCCTATAACGATATCACCATGGATGACGTTAAGGTGATCATCCCCCATCAGGCAAACCTCCGCATACTGCAAGGGATGGCCAAGAGATTGAACGTCTCTATGGATAAGGTTTACGTGAACATTGATAGGTATGGGAATATCTCTTCCGCCACGGTCCCCATTGCCCTGGATGAGGCGGTAAGAGATGGGACCATCCAGGAAGGAGACCTGGTCCTGCTGACCGCCTTTGGTGGAGGATTTACCTGGGGGAGTTCGCTCATTAAGTGGTAATCGGCCTTGGCAGTTACCATCACCATTGAAAAATCTAAATAGCCGTTTCCCCTCGTAAACCTAACGTCAAGATAACACACATTTAATAAATTATAGCATATATTGACACTGTATGATTGCTGTGCTAGTTTTTTAAAGAATCTATTCAATAATTAAATTCTGCTTCGAATATTATATTGCGATGGAGTCTGTTGTTTACTATTTGTTGTCACAATGAATAATCACTTTTAGAATATGGGGGTACATCATGCCTGTCACTAAAAAAATTATCGATGAAGCCCTTTCTCTTCCAGTTGAGGAGCGTGTACGTATCGCAAATTCCTTATTGGAAAGCCTTAACATGCCCAATCCAGCCATTGACAAGAAATGGGCGGAGGTAGCTAAACGACGGCTTGGAGAACTTCGTTCAGGAAAAGTTAAACCGATTCCAGGTAACGAGGTATTTGATAGAGTCCATGAACGGTTTGCTAAATGAGATACGTTTTTCACCCTGAAGCCGAGATCGAGTTTATCGCCGCTATAGACTACTATGAAGATTGTGAGCCAGGTCTCGGTTACGATTTCGCCATTGAAATACATTCCACCATCGAAAACATCCTCAGTTTTCCCCAAGCTTGGCCTGTACTCGAAGACGATATCCGGCGCTGTCAGACTCGTCGTTTTCCTTATGGCATTATCTATGCAATCAACGAAGATGTTCTCTTTATTCTTGCCGTTATGCACCTTCATAGAGAACCTGATTACTGGAAAGATCGATTGAAGTAATTGGCAGAACCTTTCATTCAACCTGCCCTGTGCCAAGCTGAGCTTGTTGCAACTGGCTCGACATATTTCATATTCAAAAGGTATTTGCCTGTTTCATGCCACGTAATGGCACAGGCAGGTTAATTCTGTGTTAGAACAAGAGGAGTATTGATGTCGATTAAGGAAGAACATATACGGAAGGTTATGGATCTGCTGACCGCATGGAATCCTTTAGGCAATAGGGCAGATACCATTGAAGACTTGGACAATTACAGAACAGAGGCGATTGATATCTTGTTTCATTTGGGTTTGAGCGGCCGCAAGACCAGTCCCGCCCGAATCGTTCGAGGTGTATTAAACGAAGCTTTTGATTTATCACTTTCCCTTGAGGAATGCATGGATGTTGGTCGTGAGATATCGACGATCCGTGATGCTACTTGAAAAGATGGGCATAGCTTTATAGGATGACAATAGGGTCGGGTCTTGCTTTTTGCCTTTAGAAGTTGTTTTGGAACCAACCCGCCTCTTGGTATGACGAAGGGTACTCCCACTGACGAAGGGTACTCCCACAATGAACAAACAGCTTAACTTAAGATTATAGGAAGATCTCCAGAAAGAACGTTCTCAGAGGAGGGCGTACTGACTGTTTATTGCGAGAGAGGTATGTAAGGGAGACGTGCAAGGTTTGCCGCATTACATCCTCTTTGCCACAATCCCATAAATGGACTCCAAGGCGTTGTTCAGCTTCTCAACCCTGGTACCTCCTGCCTGGGCCAGGGTGGGACTGCCACCACCCATGCCCCCTACCATCTCAGCTACTTCCTTGATCAGCTCATCGGCGCGGAATCTATCGGTCAGATCCTTGGTGACCATGAGTATCAAAGTGGTCTTCCCCTCCTTCTGCCCCCCCAAGAGGATGATCCCCGAGCCGATCTTGTCCTTTATTCCGTCCCCCATCTCCCGGAGGATCTTGGGATTTACCTCTTCCACCCGGCAAGAGGCTACCTTTATCCCCCTCACCTCTTTGACCTCCGGAGCTCCCCTCGTCTGGGCGGTGGTAAGCCTCCGGTGAAGGGCCTCGATCTCCTTTTCCAAGGCCCTTTGTCCCTCCAAGAACTTCTCTATTTTGGAGTGTAACTCCCTTGGTCTCGCCTTGAGAAGCTGGCGCGCCTCCCTCAGCTCCTTCTCCTCCTCTCGGAGATAATCCAGGGCCCCCCAGCCGGTTAGGGCCTCTATCCTCCTCACCCCGGCGGCAATCCCGCTCTCGGAGACCAATTTGAAGATCCCTATCTCCCCGGTCCTGTGCACATGGGTGCCCCCACACAACTCCTGGCTGTAGTCCCCGATGGTGAGCACCCGGACCTGCTCCCCGTACTTCTCGCCGAACAGCGCCGTAGCTCCCCTCTTGACAGCCTCCTCCATGGCCATTATCTCAACCAGGACCAGTGCATCCTGCCATATCCATCGGTTTACCAATGATTCTATCCTCTCCAAGGTTTCCTGATCTATTCCTGCATAATGGGTGAAATCGAAGCGCAACCTCTCTGGCGATACCAAAGAGCCGGACTGGTTAACGTGTTCCCCCAAGATCTCCCTGAGGGCGGCCTGTAAGATATGGGTGGCGGTATGGTTGCGGGTCGTGGCCCTCCTGGTTTCCTCATCCACCTGTAGGAGGACTTTATCCCCAACCCTGACCTCCCCCTCCTTGACCACCACCTCATGAACGATAAGCTCAGGGAGGGGACGGACGGTATCGCTCACCTCCAACAGAACCCCCTTTCCGGTAATTATCCCCCTATCCCCTACCTGTCCCCCTGCCTTACCGTAGAAGGGGGTTGCTGAGGTGATGATCTCCACCTCCTCCCCCTTTTTGGCAGAGGGGGTGAAGTAATCAGCTTTGATAATCTTCATTATCTCTGACTCGATCTGCAGTGCCTCATAGCCGACAAACTGGGTGGCAACCCCTTCGGAGATCATCTCTTTATAGACCGGGGAAAGCCTCTCGTCCACCTCCCCCCTCCATGCTTCCCGCGCCCGGCTCCTCTGGGCTTCCATGGACCGCTCAAATCCCTCCAGATCGATGGCCATTCCCTCCTCCCTGACAATATCCTCGGTCAGGTCAACGGGAAAACCAAAGGTATCATAGAGCTTGAATACCGTCTCTCCGGGGAGGACCCGTACCCCCTCCTCTTTCAGCCGTTCCACCTCCTCCCCCAAGACCTTTAACCCATAGCCCAAGGTCTCCGAAAACCTCTCCTCCTCCTTTTGGAGGATCTGGGTGAGATATCCCTTTCCCTCCTTTACCTCTGGATAGGCCTTCCCCATCACCTCCACTACCTTTTCCACCATGGGGACTAGGAAGGGGCCATCTATTCCCAAAATCTTCCCATGCCTCAGGGCCCGGCGGATAATCCTGCGCAGCACATATCCCCTTCCCTCATTGGCCGGAAGGACCCCATCAGCAAGGAGAAATGTCACTGCCCTAGCATGGTCGGCGATTACCTTGATGGATACGTGCCTCGCTTCATCGGTCCTATAACTCACCGCACTGATCTCCTCAATGCGCCCTATTATCCCCTGAAAGAGATCGGTGTCGTAATTGCTCTTCACCCCCTGGACCACCGCCGTTATTCGCTCCAGTCCCATCCCCGTGTCGATGCTTGGCTTGGGCAGGGGGGTCAAACTCCCATCCTTTTCCCGATTATATTGCATGAAGACCAAGTTCCAAAGCTCCAGAAAGCGGTCACAATCGCAGCCCACCCCGCACTCTGGAGAGCCACATCCCACCTCCTCTCCCTGATCGATGATGATCTCCGAACAGGGGCCGCAGGGGCCGGTATCCCCCATGGCCCAGAAGTTGTCCTTCTCTCCCATGCGCACGACCCTGTTCGCAGGCAGGCCTATCCGCTCCCGCCAGATGGCAAAGGCCTCTTCATCATCCTCGAAGATTGAGACCCAAAACCTCTCTGGAGGGAGGTGGAGGTGTTCGATGAGGAACTCCCACCCCATCTCGATGGCCTCCTCTTTGAAGTAGTCGCCGAAGGAGAAGTTCCCCAACATCTCGAAGAAGGTGTGATGGCGGGCTGTCCTGCCCACGTTCTCTAGGTCGTTGTGTTTTCCTCCTGCCCGCAGGCACTTCTGCACTGAAGTAGCCCGTGTGTATTCCCGGGCCTCCTCCTGCAAGAAGACCTTTTTGAACTGGACCATCCCTGCGTTGGTAAATAGAAGGGTGGGGTCATTATAAGGCACCAAAGGGGAGCTTCTGACAACCTTATGCCCCCGTTGGTCAAAATAACGCAAAAAGGCGACCCTTATTTCGTCCCCTGTCATCTCTAAAACCTGTCGATTTCCAATTCCTCCTTTTCCTCCTCTTTCTTCTTCTCAAACTCATCCCAGGTCATATCGCTGGTGGCCAGGATCCCCTTGACCCTGAGGGCGAAGTCGTCGGGGTTGCTGCTGTGACGGAGGGCCTCATCGTAGGTGATCAACCCCTTCTTAAGGAGGGACATTAGGGATTGATCAAAGGTCTGCATACCATAGGAGGCGAACCCCTCAGCGATGGCCTCATGGATCTCATGGGTCTTGTCCTTATCCACGATGCATTCCCTTATGCGGGCAGTGGAGACCATAATCTCCACCGCGGGCACCCTCCCTATCCCATCGGCCCGGGGCAGAAGCCGCTGGGACATCACCCCCTCCAGGATCCCGGCCAACTGGAGCCGGATCTGTTTCTGTTGATAGGGGGGGTAGACGGCAACGATCCTGTTAACCGTCTCCGCAGCATCCAGGGTGTGAAGGGTGCTGAGGACGAGGTGTCCTGTCTCCGCCGCCAGGATGGCCGTCTCAATGGTCTCAAAATCCCGCATCTCCCCCACTAGGATCACGTCCGGGTCCTGGCGTAGGGCCATCTTAAGGGCCTGGGCAAAGTTATCGGTGTCGGTGCCTATCTCTCGCTGGCTGATGATGCTCGTTTGATCGCGATGGAGAAACTCGATGGGATCCTCAATGGTAATGATATGACAGCGTCTGTGGTGGTTGATATAGTCGATCATGGCCGCCAAGGTGGTCGACTTGCCGCTGCCGGTGGTACCGGTCAAGAGGATTAATCCTCTCACCTGCATGGAGATTCGCTCCAACACCTCCACCGGCAGGTTGAGTTCCTCAAACCCCTTGATCCCAAAGGGTATCACCCTCAAGGCGACGGCGATGGTCCCCCGCTGTTGATAGATGTTGACCCGAAACCTCCCCAGCCCAGCGATCCCATAGCCCATATCGATCTCCCTGTTTCTCAGGAAATGCTCGCGCTGCCGTTCGTTCATGATTTGATAGGCCAGCTTAGCCACTTGACTGGAGTCCATGGCTGAATAATCCTTCAAGGGGACCAACTCTCCATCGATCCTGAGGATGGGGGGCTGGCCGACCTGAAAGTGGATATCCGAGGCCCGGTTGTTCAGGGCGGTGAGCAATACCTCATTGAGATCCATCTCCCGCCTCCTTCTCCTCCTTGGGGAGGTTGTAGTGCTCAAGGATCTTGTGCTCGATCTCCCTCCTCACCTCTGGGTCCTCTCTCAAAAAGGCCTTGGTGTTTTCTCTGCCTTGGCCGATCCTTACGTCGCCGAAGGAATACCAGGTGCCCACCTTCTCCAGGATATTTAGGTCAGCGGCGAGGTCCAAGATCTCACCCTCTCGGGAGATCCCCTCCCCGTATATGATGTCGAACTGCACCTCCTTAAATGGAGGAGCCACCTTGTTTTTCACCACTCGGACTCTAGTCCGATTCCCCACCACCTCCTGCCCTCGCTTTATGGTGGCTATCTTCCTTATATCCAGCCTCACCGAGGAATAGAACTTGAGGGCGTTCCCCCCCGGAGTGGTCTCCGGGTTGCCGAACATAACCCCGATCTTCATCCGGATCTGATTGATGAAGATCACAATGGCCTTTGATTTGCTGATGGTGGCCGACAACTTTCTCAAGGCCTGGGACATAAGCCTGGCCTGCAGGCCCATGTGGGCATCCCCCATATCCCCTTCAATCTCTGCCCGAGGTACCAAGGCCGCCACCGAATCGATGACAATCACATCCACTGCCCCGCTACGTACCAAGACCTCTGTGATCTCCAAGGCCTGCTCCCCGGTGTCGGGCTGCGAGACCAGGAGGTCCTCCACCTTTACCCCCAGCCTCTGGGCATAGTTTAGGTCCAGGGCATGTTCTGCATCAATAAAGGCCGCTATCCCATCCTTTTGGGCCTCAGCCACCACATGCAGGCCCAAGGTGGTCTTGCCTGAGGACTCGGGGCCGAAGATCTCCACAACCCTCCCCCGGGGGAGTCCCCCCACCCCTAAGGCCATGTCCAGGGCCAAAGAACCAGTGGAGATGGTCTGGATCTCTGCTGGTCGCACCTCAGAACCGAGGCGCATGATGGCCCCTTTGCCAAACTGTCTCTCAATCTGTGTGACGGCCACGTTGACCGCCTTCTCCTTTTCTTTGCCCAGTTCCATGATAATCCTCCTCTAAACCCTCATAAGGGTTTAGCCTCATCCCTGCCTATGTAAAATACAGGATTCAAGGGTCCAAATCATAGGGTTCCAGGGGTCTAGGGCCCCAGGGTTCTAGTGAAAGGCAAACCCCTTGAATCCCTGAACCCTGTTTGAAGATTGCCCCCTTGAATCCTCCAAAAACGGTAAATAAAGACCCTCCTTTTAAGGGACCTCCAAAGGGATGTTCTTCAATTTGGTATACTCCGCCCCGGTGGGTTTCAATTGGCTCCGGAAGAGGGTAATCTCCCCAATCTCCATGGTCCCCAGGTCGCTATCTCCTATATCCTTTAGGGCCTCGGTGATAGCCCCTTTCTCCTTCCCTGAGCGCAGACGCCCCAACGTAAGGTGAGGGGTGTAACCCCTCTCCTCCCTCTTGAAACCGAGCTCCTCCAACCCCTTTTCCACCCTCATCTGTAACTCCCTGAGGAGGCCGCTTTGATCTTCCACCCCTATCCAGATAACCCGTGGATTCTTTGCGCTCGGGAACCCGCTGACTCCTCTGATCCTTATCTTGAAAGGGCCTACACCCTTGACAGCCTCCTGCGCCTTGCGCACTATCTCCTTAATACGATCCGGATCTACCTCACCAAGGAACTTGAGGGTGAGATGAATGCCCTCTGGCCGCACCCAACGCACCCCCCCCACTCTCCCCTTTAACACCTCCTGGACCTTTCTAATCCCCTCTTCTATCTCTTTGTTTAGCTCTACGGCGAAAAAAGACCTCCATCCCGCCACCCTTGTCTCCCTCTATCTCATCAACGACTCTGTCTTCTTCTCGTTTAACACCACCTCCCTCTTTCTGTACCACCCCAGGAGGGTGCTCAAGGGCCCCAACATGAGATAGAGGGAGGCGAAGATGAAAAGCATGATCTCTGGTTCTGCCACCACCACCACCATGGCCAAGACCACGGCAACCAGGGTGCTAAAGGGCTTCTTCTTGAGGAGCTCCAGATCCTTGAAGCTGTGGTAACGGATGTTGCTCACCATGAGGAAGGCGAGCAGGTAGATCAAGAGGAGAAGGAATAGATGTTTGGTCTCCCCTCCTTCTCCTAGGCGATGGAGGAGCAGGACGGTCGCTGCGATGAGGCTTGCTGCTGCTGGGACGGGAAGCCCCCGGAAATATCGGGACTCCACCGTATTTATCTGGACATTGAACCTGGCCAATCTGAGGGCACCACAGGCCACATAGAGGAAGGCAGCCAGCCACCCCAATCTCCCATATGGTTGCAGGGCCCAAGAGAAGACTAGAATAGCCGGGGCCACACCAAAGGCCACCAGGTCTGAGAGGGAGTCAAACTCCACCCCAAAGCGGCTAGTGGATCGGGTCAGACGGGCCACCTTCCCATCGATCCCGTCAAAGAAGGCAGCAGCCAAGATGGCCACCGCCGAGTGGAGGTAGTTCCCGTTAAAGGAGGCGATAATGGCATAAAACCCGCAGAAAAGGCTCCCTGAGGTAAGCAGATTGGGCAATATATATATCCCCCTCTTTACTCCCTCCCTCTTCTTTATTTTAGACTTATCCTTCCTCATTTGATCACCCCCAGCACGCTTTCTCCTCCTTTTACCCTCTCTCCCCTGCAGACCGTTGCCTCCATCCCTTTGGGGAGGTAGACATCCAGTCTGGAGCCAAAGAGGATGGCCCCAAAGATCTTCCCCCTCTGCACCCGGTCACCCCTGCGCACATGACAAACTATCCTCCGGGCCACAATGCCGGCCACCTGGACAAAGACCAGTTTCAGATCTTCGGCGCTTTGAAGCAGGAGGGCGTTCTGTTCATTTTGTCGTGAGGCCTCTCCCCTATACGCCGGTAGAAACCTCCCCCTCTGGTATCTAACCTCCTCCACTGTTCCCCCAACAGGTACTCGGTTCACATGGACATCAAAGAGGGACATAAATATGCTCACCTTGGTGGCCTCCCCCCCCAAAAGGGGGACCTCCACCCCTTTCTCCACCTCCACGATCCGCCCATCGGCAGGGGACAGAATCAGACCTTCACCATCAGGTATTTGGCGAGAGGGGTTCCGAAAAAAGAAGAGGCAAAAGAGTGTCAGTATGAGAAAGGGAACAAAAAGATAGATCTCCCCCCATAACCCCAATATCAAGGTGATCACGGCAGGGGGGAGGATATACGGTATCCCCTGCAAGACTATGGGAAAATTTCTCCTTTTAAGGTTCATCCTTGCTCTCTATCCAGCTCATCATCATGCGCAGTTCCTTGCCTACCTTCTCTATTAAATGCGCCTGATCCCTCTTGCGCAGGGCATTAAAGACAGGACGGCGGGCCTCATTCTCCAGGATCCACTCGCGGGCAAAGGTGCCGTCCTGTATGTCCTCTAGGATCTCCTTCATGATCAAGCGGGTCTCCTCATTGATGATCCTCCTGCCTCGGGTCAGGTCCCCGTACTCCGCCGTATCACTGACGGAGTACCTCATATAGTTGATCCCTCCCTCGTACATTAGGTCGACGATCAATTTGAGCTCATGGAGGCACTCGAAGTAGGCGATCTCGGGCTGATAACCGGCCTCCACCAGGGTATCGAACCCGGCCCGCACCAACTCCGATACCCCCCCACACAGGACCACCTGCTCGCCGAAGAGGTCCGTCTCGGTCTCCTCCTTAAAGGTAGTCTCGATTACCCCCGCCTTGGTTGAACCTATCCCCTTGGCATAAGCAAGGGCCACCCCCAGGGCCTTTCCCGAGGCATCTTGCTCCACTGCCACCACCGCAGGGACCCCTTTGCCCTCCACAAACTGCCGTCTCAGGAGATGACCTGGGCCTTTGGGAGCTATCATGATGACATCCACAAAGGGAGGTGGGATGATCTGTCCATAATGGATGTTGAACCCATGGGAGAAGACCAAAGTTTTCTCTTTCCTTAGCTCCCCCTCGATCTCCTCCTTATATATACGGGGTTGCGCCGTGTCGGGCAGCAATATCTGGATGACCTCGCAACTTTGGGCGGCCTCCGCGGCTGAGACCGGAGAAAACCCATGTTCCTGGGCTAGACGGTAGTTCGGCGTCCCCTGCAGTTCGGCTACTACCACATTTAAGCCACTGTCTCGCAGGTTTTGAGCCTGAGCGTGCCCCTGGCTGCCATAACCTATAATCGCGATCCTCTTCTCCTCCAGGTATTTCAAATCGGCGTCTTGATCGTAGTAGATCTTTGCCATTGCATCCCCCTTTTATGGCTAAATTTAACCCCTCGCCAGGGCCACTCGGCCTGTACGGGCTACCTCCTTGATCCCTATGGGCTTGAGGAGTTCTAGAAAGGCCCTGATCTTGTCCTCATCCCCGGTCACCTCTATGGCATAGCTCTTGGGGCTGACATCGACCACCTTGCCCCGAAAGATGTCGGTTATTCTGAGGATTTCCGCGCGGGTCTCCGCCTTGGCCGCCACCTTTACCAGAACCATTTCCCTCTCCACATAGTCCTTCCCCTCCAGATCCATTACCTTTATTACGCACACCAGTTTGTTGAGCTGTTTGGTCACCTGTTCGATGATCTGATCGTCCCCCCGGGTCACGATGGTCATGGTGGAAACAGTTGGGTCCAAGGTCTCTGCCACCGAAAGGCTTTCAATATTAAACCCCCTCCCACTAAAGAGTCCCGCTACCCGGGCCAGGACCCCCAATTCATTCTCCACTAAGACGCTTATTGTGTGCCGCATATTTCCTCCTCATACCAACAGCATCTGGTCTATCGGCTCACCAGCTGGCACCATGGGATAGACCCCCTCCTCTGGCTCCACAACGAAGTCCATGAGCACGGGGTACGGGATTCGCAGGGCCTCTTGAATCACGGGGACCACCTCTTCGGGTCTGGTGGCCCGCAGGCCCACCGCCCCATAGGCCTCGGCGAGCTTTACGAAGTCAGGACTGACCTCCCCAATATGTGTCAGAGAGTATTTCCGCTCATAGAATAGTTCCTGCCATTGCCTCACCATCCCCAGGTATCCATTGTTGAGGATGGCTACCTTCACCGGTAGCTTATTGTGTACGGCAGTGGCCAACTCCTGGATATTCATCTGGATGCTCCCATCCCCGGCAATATCAACCACCGTGCGTTCAGGAAAGGCCACTTGAGCCCCAATAGCTGCGGGAAATCCATAACCCATGGTCCCCAGGCCACCAGAGGTGAGGAGGCTGCGAGGGTGGTCAAACAGATAAAATTGAGCAGCCCACATCTGATTCTGTCCCACCTCTGTGGTGATGATAGCCTCACCTTTGGTCAGCTCATAGATCTTCTCGATAACATATTGGGGTTTGATTACCTGGGTCTGCTGATACGTGAGGGGATGGGTCTTACCCCACTTCTCGATTCGTTCATGCCACTTATCCAACGACCCTCTGTACTCCTTTACCCCCCCTTCTTCCTGGAGAAAGGCGATCATCTTGGCAAGGACCCTCTTGCAATCCCCCACAACGGGGATGTCCACCCTTACGTTCTTGCTGATGGAGGTGGGGTCAATGTCGATATGGATCTTCTTGGACTTGGGGGAGAAGCCCTCTATCTTCCCTGTGACCCGGTCATCAAACCTGGCCCCAATGGCGACCAACAGATCGCACTCGGTTACCGCCATATTGGCCCGATAGGTCCCGTGCATCCCCAACATTCCCAGGGATAAGGGATGAGTGCCCGGAAACCCACCTAGGCCCATCAAGGTCATGGTGACCGGAATACGGAGCATCTCCGCCAACTTGATAAGCTCCTTTGAGGCGCCAGAGGAGACTATCCCTCCACCGGCATAGATCACTGGCCTGCGCGCCTTTAGGATGAGCCTTAAGGCCCTCTTGATCTGCGGGATATGTCCATCGACTGTGGGCTGATACCCCTTGATGTAGATCTCCTCCGGATATCTAAACTCGGTGGCATCCGTGAGGACATCTTTGGGGAGATCGACCAGTACAGGGCCAGGTCGTCCAGACCTGGCGATATGAAAGGCCTCCCTTATGATCTGGGACAACTTGCGCACATCGGTGGCCAGATAGTTATATTTGGTGCAGGGGCGGGTAATCCCGATGATGTCGGCCTCCTGAAAGGCATCATTACCGATCAGGGCGGTGGGGACCTGCCCGGTGAGTACGACCACAGGGATGGAATCCATAAAGGCGGTGGCGATCCCGGTAACGGTGTTCGTGGCCCCAGGGCCAGAGGTAACCAGACACACACCTGTCTTGCCGCTGGCCCGGGCATATCCATCAGCCGCATGAACCGCTGCCTGCTCATGCCGGACCAGTATCTTTTTAAGATTCCAACAGGGAAGTTCATCGATGAGGGGGAGGATGGCCCCTCCAGGGTAATTAAAGATCACCTCCACCTTTTCCATCTTGAGGCTCTCCAATAGGATTTGGGACCCTGTCTTTTTCATTTCTTCCCCCCTATCCGGCGGCGATACTCTGCAAGCATCTCCTCCATCCTGTCCTTGAAGATGAGCTTTCTCTTTTTCAACTCCTCTCTCTTCAATTTCTCCGCTGGGGTCAAAAAGGGTTTTTTGTCCAACTCCTCCACCTTCCTGTGAAACCAGGCATGCTCCTCCTTCATCTGCCGGAACTCCTCATCTTCCTCCCATAACTTTTTAGCCAACTCCTCTTCTTTCATTAACTCTCCTCTCCTCAACCCTCATGAGGGTTTACCTTCAACCCCGCTTATGAAAATACTGGGCTTCCTTATTCTAGCTTTACTTTGATGGGATTTCACCCCCTCAACCTCCCCCCAAAGAGGATTTTCCCTTCCTGGAGGGTTTCAGGGGGCCTTGCCCCCTGAAGGTGACTTCAAAATACCCAACGGCCAAAACAGCTTGCAAGCCTCAAATTTACCGTGAATGAGTTTCACGGTAAAATGTTAATATATTTATCCTCCATTTGTCAATTCATAAAGACCCAGAACTTTCCCCATTTTTTCAGAAGGGGGAGAGTTGGGGGAGGGGAGGGATTGGGGTCGGACCAGGGGAACTCACGTTCAGCATTTCCTGATTTCAATATAAAGGACATTCTTGACAAGCATAGTTAATTTGTTCCATAATTTCAACAGGTATTCTATTTTGCCGTAATATAAAGCTGCATATACGCTGTGTAATTTAAGGTTCGGCTTGTTCTAAACCGGACGACTGGAGGGTGAGTGCATGTCACCGAAGAAGACGCGAGCAGAGGCCGACAGGCTGGATCAGATCATTGCCGAGGCTCGGCGCGACCGAGAGCGTCGGATGGAGAGCTATCGGGAGCGGGCGCTCAGGATGTTTCCGTGGATCTGTGCGCGGTGCGGGCGCGAATTCTCAGGCAAGAGACTTCGTGAGCTCACGGTCCATCACAAGGATCACGACCACGATAACAATCCACCTGACGGCAGCAACTGGGAGCTGCTGTGTATCTACTGTCACGACTATGAGCACTCGAAGTATCTGGAAGAGGAATGGCACGACGAGGCGCCGCCGGGCGGCGAGAAAGAGCCACCTTCTACCTACAGGCCGTTCGCTGGTCTCGATGCCTTGCTGAAAGATAAAAAGATAAAAAGTAGCTGATCAATTTCGGGATCGAAAGGGGTTATTTCATCCCGATTTCAATATCACAACTTTTCTTGACGAACACCGTTAATTTTTTCATAATTTCAGGGAGGTATTCTATTTTGCCGTAAGATGAATCTGCATAATATAGGAAGGGTAGTCTAAGGGTATAAATTATGAAAGAAAAAAACTCAATATGATTTCAGTTATTCTTGTTTTACTTTTAATCTTGATAATTCCCTGTGGCTTGCCACAGGGTTACCTTAGGTAGTAGTCTTGCCATGTGGTTAAGGAGGAAGAAAAAAGGGGTGAGGTAAAGAAAGGGTATCATTGGGCATGGCAGATACATTATCACGTAGTGTTTCCGGTGAAGTATAGGAGGGCATT
>JAFDHG010000067.1 GCA_019308925.1 Deltaproteobacteria bacterium | reverse complement strand
AGAGAGACATATTATAGGAAGCCTGATTTAGCTGTCACTGATATTATGAACCTGGAACCTCCCCTAAAGGTCGGCAAAAAGAGGCAATTCCACATAATAGTAGAAAACAAAAGCTCCATTGATGCAGCTGACTTTCACCTATATTGTGTAATAAGACCCAAAGGTTCTGGCAGAGCACATCCTGGGCTGGGCTGGAAAAAATTCAGCAAATATTTAAGATCGCCTAAAGCGGGAGGGAGAATAATAATTCCTATAGAGTATACACCAACAAAAGAAGGAACCTATGAAATTATAGCATCTATACTTTCTATAAAGTGGGGGGGAGGATGGACTAGTGATGCAAACAAATCCAACAATACCCTGTTAAGATATTTCGGGATAGAGACTTACATTCACCCTATAGGGAAACCCGCTGCATCTTCGAGAGCTGATCTGGACTTGGCAGTAGAAGATATATGGATAAACAATAAAACCCCTCATGTGGGAGAAGTAATAAGCGGCGGTTTTGTCGTCCACAATTACTCGCCCGTAGCCCTCAATAATGTGGAATGGAAGGTGTTTTCCAATGCCGACGAGGTGGCCGCCGGCACAATAACCGAGATCGGAGCTGGCGCCAGTTATACGGTGAATGCCTCATCTGAAGCGGACCAGGAAGGGACCTTTACCATAAAGGCAGTCGTCGATCCCCACAACAAGATACCCGAGACCAAAGAAAATAATAATAAAATCACCAAGGAATTAACGATAACCTCCACATCGCAGCCCATATCGCTGCCAAAGGTGGATGTGGCTGTCATCTCAGTCATTTTGACTAAATCCCACATAAAAGTGGGTGAACAGACACAGGTAAAGGCTACTTTGAAAAACCTTGGTAGTGACAGAGTCCATGCCGTCCCCGTGGCATTTCTGGTCGGAGACCTCACCTTCTCCACCCAGGTCATCGATTCCCTGGCCCCGGGCCAGAGCAAGACCCTCACCGCCCCTTTGATAGGGCTCATGGGTGGCACCTACACCATCACGGTCATCGCCGACCGCCGAGAATTTATCAAGGAGGTAAACGAAACAAATAATCGACGAAAAACTACCCTTGTAGTCGAACGGTTGATTAAATGGTAACAGTTATCTAGAAAATGAACTTCTGTAATAACCCTCTCCTCTCGGGGGAGAGGGAGTCGAATGAATTTTCATCGTTCGTGAGTGATGAAGCCTTGATGAAAAATTACACGCATCCGACCACTGACAAAGAAAAACTTCAATCCAAGTACGCTGAGAGGACCTTCCAAGAGATCTTTCCGCCTGGAGAAATTCTATATTCCAGGAGCATACGTCCCCCAACGTGCCCGTCCTCAAAAGAGGCCAGGACCCAGCGAGAGGTCAATACATGGATGTCCTTTTTGGAGTAGAACCCCACGGTGCCACCCAAGACCCCTTCAAAAGGTATCAGTTCCCTATGCTGCATGAGATCAGCAGCCAAATCCTCCACTGGGTTGGAGAGACCCTTGTTCTTTAACCTCGCTACATCCCAACTGCGCAGCAAGGAAGCACCTTCCAAGGCCTCAAGCTTCTTCAAGAGGGCCTCCTCTCCCTTTTGCGCCTCCTGTAATCCCTCCTTATAACGGACATACTGAAAAGACAAAACAAAAACCAAGGCCAATAGTATGGCAGATAAGACTATCCAAAAATACCGCTCTTTGGAAGATTTTGCACCCTTACTTTCTGTCATTTCTCTTCCTCCTTTGGGCTTTGGCCACCTTTGCGCCCTGGCCTATCCTGCTGGCGTTAGGGCTTGTCGTCTGGCAGCCAGCTTTTGGGCCAGATAGATGGCAGCTAAGATGAGGAAACCCACGACCCTCAAGGTTGTATCAGGCCAGAGCAACCCTATGGTGGCCAGGCCTATCAAACCCCTCTCCCAGATAAAGAGCCTGCGCAGGAAGTACCCTTCCATGACGACGGTGAAGGCCAAGAGCCCTAGGGTGGCGCTTGTAGCGGTCATGAGCACCTCGTAGACAGGTCCTTCAAAAAGGAGAGGGGTGTAGGCGAAGAGGAAAGGGATGATGTAAAGACCCTTGGCCAGTTTCCAGGCGGCAAAGCCGGTCTCCATGGGCTTCGATCCAGCAACCCCCGCAGCGGAATAGGCGGCCAGACAGACCGGAGGGGTTACATTGGCATCCTGGCTATACCAAAAGATTATCATATGGGCAGCCAGCAAAGAGATCCCCATCTGCTGTAAGGCAGGGGCGGCCAGGATGGCCAGGAAGATGTAAGAGGCGGTCACAGGCAGTCCCATGCCCAGCACAAGGGAGGCCAACATCACCAGGATTATGGCCCAGAATAGGTGGCCCCCAGAGAGATGGATGATCATCCCGGAGAAGGTGACCCCCACCCCGGTGATCCCCACAATTCCGATGATGATCCCGGCGCAGATGAGGATGGCGCCGGTGGAGACACTGTTCTTCGCCCCTATGTAGAGAGCATCCAGGATATCCCTCAACCCCATGCGGGTCTCTTTGCGAAACCAGCTTACCACGATGATGGAGAAAATCCCTATACAGGCAGCATAGGTAGGGGTAAACCCCCTTACTAGCAGCAGAACCAACAACACCACAGGGATGAGGAAGCTCGCCCCTTCTTTTAAGACCTTTTTGAGATCTGGCACCTCCTCTTTGCTCAATGGTTTCATCCCCAGCTTAAGGGCCTCTATATGGACAAAAAACCCCACGGAGAGGAAATACATCACCGCTGGTATGGTGGCCACGGCGATGATCTTGAGATAAGAGATACCGGTCCACTGGGCCATGATGAAGGCCCCTGCCCCCATGATGGGGGGCATCAATTGCCCTCCTGTAGATGCCGCCGCCTCCACCCCCCCGGCAAAAGGAGGGCGGTATCCCATCCTCTTCATCAAGGGGATGGTGAAGGAACCGGTGGCCACGGTGTTGGCCACCGCACTGCCCGAGACCGATCCCATAAAGCCGCTGGAGGCCACTGCGATCTTGGCAGGGCCGCCAACCCTTCTGCCGGTCAGGGCCTGGGCCAATTTTATGATGAAGTCCCCAGCCCCTGACTTCAACAAGAAGGCCCCAAAGAGGATAAAGAGGTAGACATAGGTGGAGGAGACGGTACAGACTATGCCAAACATCCCCTCATCGGTCAGGTACATGCGATAAAGAAGCCTCCCCAAAGCCACCCCCCGGTAGTGAAAGGCACCAGGGATGTATTGGCCGAGAAAGAGGGCATAGGCAAGAAAGATGATGGCAAGGACAGGGATGATCCATCCAGCAGCCCTTTGGGTACCGATAATAAGGATGATAATGGCGATGGCCGCAAATATGTAGTCCCGCATGATGGGGACAGAGGCCCTCTCCAGGTGAAGCTCTTCCTCGAATAAGAGGATATAGATGGCTAAAACACATGCCAACAGGGCGAGAAAGAGATCAATGCCGAACCCCTTTTGGGGTCTTTTCTTGAACATGGGATAGAAAAGGAAGGCCAGGGCCATGATGAAACCGAGGTGAACCGCATTGCGGTAGATCGCCGGCATCACGCCAATGGTATTCACCCAGATATGGAAGAGGGAAGCAGCGATCCCTATGATATAGACCACCAACTTCCACTTTCCAGACAGTTCCCGGAAGGCAGTGGTGACCTCCCCCCTATCCTCCAGGGCCTTGATCTCCTCTTTCTTCCCTTTATCTGCCAAAAGGGTTCCTCGTGGTAAGCTTTGATAATTAGTGGGTCATGGCCTTCAGAAAGGAGGCCATGACCCACATTACCCTTATTTAGGTGGGATCAAGTTCTTGGGGATCTTCAATCCCTTCTCCTTATAATATTTATAGGCCCCTGGATGCAGGGGGGCGGGCAGACCACTGAGGGCATTCTTTAATGTTATGAAGGCCCCCATCTTGTGGACCTGCTTCATATAATCGGGGTTCTCCATGAGGGTCTTGGTGAGGAGGTAGATCACCTCCGTGTCCACATCCGCCCTTACACCGAGGAAATTGGGCTGGGCGATGGTGCGTACTTCTTTGGTCTGCCCTGGGTAGGTGTTGGCAGGGATGATGTAGCGATAACCAGGATAGGCGGTCTTCTTGTTGATTCTCTTCAGTTGCTTGTCAGTAAACTCCAAGATCACCGCCTTCATCCCCGGGGTGGCGAAGACGTCAGTGACGGCGGCCACCGGAGGGCCTGCACATAGGTTGGCCCCCTCGATCTTTTTGTCCTTCATGGCCTTGGCCGACTCAAAATATCCCAGATATTCGGCCTTGACATCCTCCCTCTTCATCCCGAGCCCCTCCATGATGGTCAGCCCGGACCTCTCTGTGCCGCTTCCAGCTCTGCCGATAGAGAACCTGAGCCCCTTGATGTCAGTAACGGTCCCCGTTTTCACCTTATCCTTAAAGATCACGAAGTGCTCCACATTGGGCCAGAGCATGGTGATGGTGCGCAACTCCTTATTGGGTTTTCCCTTGTAGATCCCGATGCCTTTCCAGGCCATCTTCCCGAAGAGCCCTTGCAGGATGGCCAGGTCCACCTCCTTGCCCTTGAGCATGTTGACGTTTTCTCCTGAGCCAGCAGAGGTGATGGCCTGGACCATAATCCCATGCTTCTTTGCCAGCCTGATGCTCCAGAGTGAGGCCATGCCGACACCCATGGGGTAGTATGTCCCACCAGTGGTGGCCGTAGCGATGACTAGGGAGGCCGGTTCCTTCTTCACGACCTTCTTCTCGGGTTTTGGATACAACCACCACACTACAAGGGCAGCAACCACTATTACAATTACAACTAAAAACACTATCCATTTTTTGGAAAACATCTCGAATCCCTCCTTTCTCCCCCTTTTTTGAGTTAAACGATCTTTAACCTATTCAAATGCTAATCCCCTTCACCACCTCCCTCCCTAAAAATTTTTTATTTCTGGCACTTAAATATTACAGGAATATTACGAGACCACCGAACCGCTGTCAAGCAAATTTTTTTCTTGTCTTTCCGTCTCATTTTTGATAAAATTAGAACAAAATTATAGGATGAAGGGGAACTACGGTGTCTGCCCAGTTTGAACAGATGCATAAGGTCTACAAAAGGATCGAGGCCCTGCACGGGAACATAGGTCGGGTGATAAAAGGCAAACCCGAGGCCATCACCCTCGCCATCACCACCCTTCTGGCCAGGGGCCACCTCCTCATCGAGGACGTACCAGGGGTGGGGAAGACGATCTTGGCCCAGGGTTTGGCCATGTCCATTAATTCCTCTTTCCAACGGATCCAGTTCACCAGCGATCTTCTCCCATCGGACATCCTGGGTGTTCCTGTCTACAATCCCCACAAAGGCACCTTCGAGTTCAAACCAGGTCCCATCTTCGCCAACATCGTCCTGGTAGATGAGATAAACCGAACTTCCCCCAAGACCCAAAGCTCCCTGCTGGAGGCGATGAACGAATTTCAGATCTCTGTGGATGGTCAGACCTATCCACTGCCTCAGCCCTTCGTGGTGGTGGCCACCCAAAACCCCTTGGAATATCAAGGTACCTACCCGCTACCCGAGTCACAACTGGACCGCTTCATGACGAGGACCCGTATGGGCTACCCCCCCTTAAAAGAGGAAAAGGAGATCCTCTCTCACCCCAGGATAGAAGAAGAAATAAAGGAACTTCAGCCGGTGATGTCAAGTGAAGAAGTGATCGAGATACAAAAGATGGTGGACGGAATAAGGGTGAGGGAGGAGATCCTCAACTACCTCATGGGCATAGTGACAGCCAGCAGGAACTCAGATCTTCTACGTCTGGGGGTGAGCCCCAGAGGTGCCCTCTTCCTCCTGCGGGCTGCCAAGGCCAAGGCCCTTATGGAGGGGAGGGATTATTGTATCCCTGATGACGTGAAATCCCTGGCGCTGGCCATCCTTGCTCATAGAACTATCCCTGCATCTGGATATGGGATAGACAGTCAGAGGGAGGAGACGGAAAATATCCTCCTTGAGATCCTGGATCAGGTCCCCGTCCCCCTGTAACTCCGGTCAGCAAAAAATGGGCCTTCAACTCTCCCTAAGGAATCGTTTTCTGAGGTTTACCCCGGAAGGGGTAAAATTTGTCCTCATCTCCATAGCGGTAGGTATTGCCGCGGTAAACACTGGAAACAACCTATTTTATCTGATTCTAGGGATGCTCCTAAGTCTGATTATCGCCTCCGGTCTCCTCTCCGAGTTGGTGGTAAAGGGGTTAGGGGTCAAACGTAGACTTCCCCCTTATATCTTTGCCCGTACTCCTTGCAGCGCCCTATTGAACGTCACTAACAAAAAGAGATACCTACCCTCCTTCTCTCTGGATTTAGAGGAACAGTTGGACGGAGAAAAAAGGGGTGGATTGGCCTATCTCTTTCGTGTTGGTCCCCAAAAGACCCAAACCCAGGTCTATCGTCTGTCCTTCCCTCGCCGTGGTATCCATCATCTCCAGGGCCCCCATCTCCTCACCCGATTTCCCTTTGGGCTCTTCGTCAAAGGGGTAATGATCAAGGAACCCCTCGAGGTCTTGGTCTACCCTCGATTGTTACCCTGGAAAGAGATCCTCCCGGAGGTATCTCCCCTAGATGAAGGACCATGGTCTAGCCCACAAAAGGGAAGAGGTGAAGAGATCTTTGGTATCCGGGAATATCTGCCCGGCGACACCTCCCGGGACATCCATTGGCGTAGCACGGCCAAACTCTCCAAGCCTATGGTGAAGGAATATGAAAAAGTAGGCATAAAAAAAGTACATATTGTCCTTGATACATCCTTACCAAAAGAACTTACCCCCTTGGACCTGGACCAATTTGAGGGATGTGTCTCAAAGACAGCCTCCTTGGCGTATCATCTCCTAAAAAAACAAGACTTCTTGGTGGGGCTCTCCCTAGGGGATGAGGTTATTCCTTTCCATAGAGGTGATGGGCATCTGCATCGAATACTCAGATCCCTGGCCCTGGTAGAACCTCAACGGGGGGAAAGAAAACAGTTGACACCCCCTGCAGCCGACGCGTTTACGATAGTCTTTAAGGCAAAGGAGTAAAGATGCTTGGAGGAAAGAAGAGGGTTGATTTCCTGCTGCGCATTTCTATCCACGCCCTGATACTGTGTGGGCTCATACCTGTCATCCTCACAGGTGAGATTCCGTGGCCTATTTGGCTCCTCGCCCTGGGGGCCCACCCCTTGAGCATCCTCACTAGGCCGAAGAAAGGGGGACATCTATTTAACCTTGTCGTCATTCTCTCTTTTTTCTACTCCCTGTTCTTGTATTTTTTTCTCGCTACTTCCTTCCTCATCGCCTTCACACAACTCCTCATCTTGGTCCAGGCACTAAAGCTCTTTCACCTCGAGAAGGCCAAGGACTATTTTCAACTGGGCGGCCTGGTCCTCCTCATGTTGTTGGCCGCAGCGGGATTGACCTCCCATCTCTATTACCTCCTTTTCTTCCTCATCTTCGTCCTGCTTGGCATCTGGTTCCTGTTTCTGCTGCATCTGAAGGCTGATCTGGAGAGGTACCCTCAACTGTCCCCTCCTCCCCGTCACTTGGCCTCCTTTTCCCTCTTGCTGGGCATATCTGGGGTGGCCTTTTGCTCCTTTTTTTTCACCCTTATCATCTTTTTTACACTTCCCAGGATCAGCCTCAGTGTAAGCGGAAAGGAGAAATGGGGAGGGTCTTCCTCGGGCTTCTCCGAGATCGTGGACCTGGCCGATATTGAGTCCGTAAGATTAAATAACCGGGTGGTGATGAGGGTGGAGCTTCCTCAATTTAGCCAAAAACCCCCTTTGCCTCTCTATTGGAGGGGGATAAGCTTCTCCCGCTGGGATGGCCAGGCCTGGGTTAAAGAGGTTACCCTTAAAAAGATTGCCAAAAGGGGGTGGAGAGAAGGGGTAATCCTCTATCGAGGCAAAGACAGAAGAAAGGCCATCTATCAGAGGATTATGATCGAACCCATGGGGACCGATGCCCTCTTTTGCCTTTACCCTGCCTTTGAGATCCGGGGGGACTTCTCTTATCTGAACGTAGATGAAGGAGGAGGACTACACCTCCCATCGCCGCCGTACGGGAGATACCAATACGAGGTTTACTCAGCCCTGAAGCCATGGGAGAAGGGGTATCAGGGCCTTCATAAGAAGGCGGATGAGCTATATCTCCAACTACCTGAAGGGAGTGAATATATTGTGAGGTTGACCCAGGACATCATCAAGGGAGAAAAATCACCCCGGAAAAAGGTCCACCAGGTGATCTCCTATCTGCGGAACAATTACACGTACTCCCTAAACCCAGCCAGAGATGAGGCCTTCCCACCGCTGGAGGACTTTCTTCTGCACAGCCGAGAGGGTTATTGTGAGCACTTTGCAACGGCGGCAGCCCTCCTGCTGCGGGGGGCAGGGGTGCCTACTCGCCTGGTCTGTGGTTTTGTCCAGGGTGAATGGAACCCCTTGGGAAGATACTTCATGGTGCGCCAAAGAGATGCTCATGCCTGGATCGAGGCCTATCTACCGGACAGCGGCTGGTTCCCTTTCGACCCCACACCCGCAAGTGCAGGGGAAGGCCACTCACCCTTCTTGGCAACTTTTTATAGATATCTCGATTTTCTCAAGCTCAAGTGGAGCCGCTATATCATCCGATACTCCCACGATGATCAACTCCGGGTCCTCTTTGCCTTCCGCCGGGGGGTGATGGACCTGCGCCTTTTCCAGGATTCTCTCTTTTTGCAAAAAGCAAGGGGGAAGAAGAGGCCTCCG
Source organism: Deltaproteobacteria bacterium (assembly GCA_019308925.1). Taxonomy (NCBI): domain Bacteria; kingdom Pseudomonadati; phylum Myxococcota; class Myxococcia; species Deltaproteobacteria bacterium. The sequence continues at coordinate 3,674 of JAFDHG010000067.1, read as the reverse complement.
CTGCCCTCTTACCTCCTTTTGGCGGGGTTGGCCTCTCTTTGTGTCATCCTGCTGATGTACTGGGGCTTCAAAAAAAGGGGAAAAGTGGTAGGTATCAACTTAGTGGGGAAACTCCCTCCTGAGATCTCTTTTTACCTGAAGATGCTAAAACTGCTAAACAAGAAAACGATCCCCAAGCGGGCAAGCGAGACCCCCATCGAGTTTGCCCAAAGAGTAGGGCAACAAAGGGGTGATCTATATCCAACAACAGAGAAGATCACCCTTCTCTATTATAGGGTACGCTTCGGCCAGATCCCCCTTGCCCCTCATGAAAAAGAGGAGATATGGGGGATCATCAGGGATCTGAAAGAAAGGATCTCTTCACCCCCTTCCTCAGAGGGGAGCTGATAATCTGACTGATTTCGACACAGGCTAACGCGTGTAGCGGAACTCCCACCAGCCGGTCTTGGGGCCCTTTTGTCCGCCGGCACCCACAGCCCAGACCCGCCAGCGGCCAGGCTGCGCACCGACAAAGTCAAAGGTATAGCTTGTTGTTGTGAGATTGGTCACCACTTTCCAGGTCCTGCCGACATCGGTACACCACTTATTGGCCTGGCAACAGTTGTAACAATCGATCTCTACTGTGTAACTGGCCGCACCGGGCACAGCGCTCCAGCGCAGTGTCGTTGTTCGCGGAAAGTGGGTGAAAACAGCTCCATTGGCTGGGGAGATCTGTCTTGGCGCTGAGAGCCTGGTAACCGTGCGCACGCGGGCGAAGGTGTAGACAGCCCTGTAATTGGTGCGCCCACTTCGGTCCGTGAAGCGCGTCAATACCTCTGCCCGTAGGCGATTTCTCCCCACCGGGTGAATAATCATCAAATTCTGGCTGAATCCTGTCCGGAAGGCAGCCGAGAGCGCCTGGGCGGTGTCAGCCAAGTTGGATGACACGCTCGGGGCATAAGCATAGGCCTTCACCCGACCCCAGTCACAGTCCTTGGGGTGGCATTTGCCCCAGGCCTGGACCGTTACATTGGTTCCCCTCACACGGATATTTAACGTAGTGACCCCGCGGGTGTCGGGATCGGTGTTCTTCCACCTCCCTGCAAACTGGTTAAGGTCCGCTGAGGCCGTGGCAGCCATGACCAGTGCCAGGATGCTAACAACTAAACCTAAAGTAACTTTTCTCATACCGTATTCCTCCTTTCTTATTTTTCTGACGTAGAAAAACGCAATCTGTTCAATCATTCGTAAAAACCAAAACAGGGGAAAAGCAATTCACTAAAAGCTCAAGCAAAAATTGTGTAAAGCGTCCAAACCGCAATTGCTGCCCAAATCACTAGTGCTAACCAAGCCTTGCGAAAGAGAGCTGACCTTGTTCCTAAAATCTCTTTGCTTACCTTTAGCATCGTCTTTGAATATGGAACAAAGTCCAACCCTATTAAAACCCAAACCATCAAACCACAGGAAAAATACTATACACACCAGGAAAAGCAGAAACCCAACGATGAATATAGCTGTGCTCTTCCAATGGCTTCTAAACTCTGGAACCTTTTCTTTCAACAGTTCATAGCCTCTTTTCTGAGCCATTTTTATCTTTCCCTTTAGAATAATAAATAATTGGCTCTTTGTTTTTGTACCTCGTAATGAGCATTTCGCCTAACCTGAGCGTATCTGAAGTCCAGCCGTCAGGCTGGATTTGGGCGTAGCGTAGCGGAGCCAGATACGCTCTGTTATATGAAGCGGCGGCTCCGTTCTGTTTATAGATACATTATAATCTTCATGATATTGTGTTTTTTGCAGCGATTTTCTAATAGCTACTGCCATGCTGGAGTTTCTTTAAGAATTTTTCAATTTCAGATGTTAATTCTTTGAAAGTATCTTCTATCCTTAAGAAAAGATCTTTAAATCTTTCCCATTTAAGTTCAAAACCATAGATATGCCTGAATAGATGGCGAAAACGCATATATTCCTTCAGAGTGCTCATGATTTCCGAGGTGATAACTTTGCCTCTTACATCCTTCAAGGGCTTACCCATCTGAAAGAGAAGCTCAGCATGCCAATTCTCACCTGTAGGCAGACTCTTATCAACACCCACAGCAATTCTCTCAAAAATTTTCTCAATTCCACAATAAAAATCATGAAGAATACTTCCTGCAGCTCTCGTCTCTATAAAATCAGGTTCATTGTTGATTTTCTCTATCAATCCTTTTGCTTCATTGAGCAATCTTTCGATGTTCTCCAATTCGATTTTAATTTCGTTTTCAAGGTTATCTTTATCCATATATAATTTCACCCTCTTGAATTGTTTTCTTTTTTAAACTTTCGTAAGCATCCTCAAAAGGAATGAGATTGAGTTCTATGCCCGGTAGTAAAATATCATACAACTCTGTGAGAGCTTTCATATACATATTTGGAGGCAATCCTTCCACTACGAGATCAATATCTGACCTATCGTGAACATATCCTTTAACTACCGACCCAATAAGGAAAATCCTTCTAACCTTATAGTTATTTCTTAGCACCTCGGCACATTGTAAGGCTAACTCTTTCAAAACCTCTCTTTTGTCCATATCTCATCACCCTCCAATTCATGATTCTTCATTTCTCTTAATACCGCCATTTCATATAACGTCTTTGCGTGTTTGCGAAGTGCCCAAGGCATTTGGGTGAGGGCAAAGCCCGCACCAGATACACGCTGTTATCGGATGTTGCGTAATTCATTGCCGTAAAATATTCACTATCCTTTCGATCACCTCACTGATCTTATCAGGTTTGAGATGACCGACACGATATAAGACAATGTGGCGGTCTGCTGTAAATATACGATTTGGTCGCACATTACTTTTCTGTCTAAGTGTCCCAGTTTCGAATTCATTCTCCTCCATTGGAACTGCATATCTATCTCTAATCCGATGACTGGTTATCTGGCAGAGAATCAGGTTATCCCCTTCTAAATCGGCAATAACCAGAGCAGGACGTCTCTTGGCACGGGTTAAATCCGAAAATGGAAAGGGAACAACCACCACATCTCCCTTTACAAATCCCGCCAAGCTTCATCCTCCTCAGGTCTTAGCCAATCTTTCTTAAGAGACGTTTCGCTTGCAATCGCCGTTCCCATCACTTCTTCCAACGCTTTTGCCTCTAAGAAGCGTATAAAATCCAGTATCTCCTCAAGGTACTGTTCAGGAACTCTCTCAACTTCTTTTAAGATTAATTCCTTCATCTTCATATTTTCACCTCTTATTTATTTTGTATGTATAACCTTAAGCAATTTCCGATAACGTTTCGAGCGTATCTGAAGTCCTGCGAAGCAGGATTTGGGCGAAGTGCCGAAGGCACGAAGCCAGATACGCTCTGTTAGGTGTAGTAGTCACAACTGCTCTATTCAATACGGACGTTATTTATGGACGTTATTTTTACCCGATGCCGTGACCGGACAGGTAAGACGTCCAGCTTGCTTACTGGCATTATTCTCCCATTGAAGAGGACGAAGATTTGAAAGTTCATCTCCGCCACCTTCTGACTCTGGTTTTATATGGTCGACCTCCCACCCGTACTGGGAATCTCTATCTCCAGACGCTGAGGGTGTGTCAAAGTTAGTTGAAATTTAGGGTAGCGGCCCCTAAAATGGTAACAATTTTATTTTGTTAAAAACTTTTGAAAGGAGGGGCCGCTGATGAAGAGGGTATTATGAG
>JAFDHG010000066.1 GCA_019308925.1 Deltaproteobacteria bacterium | reverse complement strand
TTGTCGTCTCTGGAAACTAAAATCGTCACAAAACAACTTATAAATTTAAAAAATGCAGGTGTCAACCAATGCCACAGCAATTTTTTCCTTGACTTTTCAGAAAGGTGTGATAAAAGATATAAAAAGACCTTAAGAAAGGTGAGGGATGAAGTTCAATAATTTCTTTTTCTTCTTTTTTGTTTTTACCAGGGCTCATCCATGCCCCTGAGCCCATCTGCATAGTGAAGGGAGCCATGGGTGAGCCAGATGGTCCCCATGGCTTTTTTGTCTCTGGATAAATAAGGCCATGGGAGCCAGATCCCATGGCCTTTTTGATTTTCTTGGCAAAGAAAGGAGCACAGTATGGCCATTTCTGAAAAGGTGAAGCTGATCATGGAGGAATCCTCTTGGGTAAGGAAGATGTTCGAAACAGCATCCCAGCTCAAGGTGAAATATGGTGAGGAGAACATCTTCGATTTCACGTTGGGAAATCCTGTGGAAGAGCCCCCTCCAGGATTTAAGGAGGCCTTAAAGGAGCTCGCCCTGCACCCCATCCCCGGGATGCATAGGTACATGCCCAACAGCGGCTACCCAGAGACCAGGAGGTTTGTAGCGCAGCAGCTCTCCGAAGAGACAGGGCTTTCCTTCACTGAGGACCATATAGTGATGACCATCGGGGCCGGCGGCGGGATGAACATCGCCCTCAAGGCCCTCCTGAACCAGGGGGATGAGGTGATCGTCCCCTCCCCCTACTTTGTCGAATTCCAGTTTTACATCGACAACCATGGTGGGGTCATGCGCCTGGTGAATACCACGAAGGACTTCTCCCTCGACCTGGAGGCCATCGAGGGGGCCATCACGGAGAGGACCAAGGTCGTCATCATCAACTCCCCCAACAACCCCACCGGGGTCGTCTATTCCGCGGATCTATTGCGTGAATTGGCCGACCTGCTGAGGGCCAAAAGCAGGGGGAGACAAACTCCCATCTATCTCATTGCAGATGAGGCCTATAAGACCATCATCTATGATGACCTCCCCTTCCCCGCTATCTTTGAGATCTATGAACCCTCCATCTCGGTGACTTCATACTCCAAGTCCCTCGGTGTACCTGGGGAGAGGATAGGGTATGTGGCAATCAACCCGCTCTTCCCGGGGGTAGAAGAGGTAATGGGGGCCTTGATCTTCCTCAACAGGACCCTGGGGTATATCAACGCCCCTGCCCTCATACAGAGGTTGGTACCCCTGGCCGGCGAGAACCATGTAGGCCCCAAAGAATATCAGAGGAAAAGGGACCTCCTCTATCAGGCCCTCGTTGAATGCGGCTATTCCGTGGTGAAACCCCAAGGGGCCTTCTACATGTTTCCCCAATCCCCCATCAAGGACGATCTGACCTTTGTGAAAGACCTCCAACAGAGCTTCCACATCCTGACCGTCCCAGGAAGGGGTTTTGGGAAGAAGGGCTATTTCCGCATCTCCTACTGCGTGGATATAAAGGTCATCGAGCAGGCCCTGCCGGGTTTTGCAGAAGCGGCGAAAAAATACGGGCTTCGCTAAGGCATTCAGGCAAGGCCCAACCGATTTAGGAGACCTCCCACATCTATATGCTGGGTGAATATCTGGGCGAGGAAATCCCTGTTCCCCTTCACACCTGCATAGTCCTTCAGGTAGGGAAAGGACCCCAGAAGGGGGACCTCGGTGAATTGGGAGATGACCTGGGGGTTGCTGGCCTCAGAAGGGTCCATATCCGGGGTTGCCTTGTTCATGATCAGGCCTACCACATCGAGGCCTTCCTGGGCACAGTAAAAGAGGGACAAGAGGCTATGGTTGATAGTCCCCAAGGAGGACCTGGCCACCAAGAGGAGGGGAAGATCCAACAGCTTGATGAGCTGGGGTAGAAGGGTCCCCTTGGCGACAGGGACCAGCAGTCCCCCCACCCCCTCTATTACCATGAATGCGTGACGGCCCTTCAGTTCCCTGTAGAGCCCCTCTATCCTGTGCAGATCTATCTCCACCCCCTCCCTCTGGGCAGCCACCCCTGGGGCAAGCGGGTCCTTAAAACAATAGGGGTTGATCAGGGCTAGGTCGTCCCTGACACCGGATACCTCCTTCAGATAGAGGGCATCTCTGGGGATAAGGGCGGACTCAAAGGAGGGGGCGCCGCTTTCCAGGGGTTTCATCACACCCACATCTATCCCTTGATCCTGCAGGGAGGTCACTAGGCCGGCGGCGATGATGGTCTTTCCCACCCCTGTATCGGTCCCTGTGACCACAATCCCCTCCCTCATAGACCCTCACTCACCCTTGCGGAAAAACTCCCTCACCATCTTAATGGCGCAGAACTTGCCACACATCGTGCAGACTTCATCCATTTGGGGCCTGCTTTGTTCCCGGTACCTCCTGGCCTTTTCAGGATCGATGGACAAGCTGATCTGCCGCTCCCAATCGAGGGCCTTTCTACCACGGGAGATCTCCTCATCCCTTTCCATTGCCCCCTTGCGGCCACGGGCAACATCGGCGGCATGGGCTGCTATACGTGTGGCGATCACCCCCTCCCGGACATCCTCAGGTGATGGGAGCTTTAGATGTTCGGCCGGGGTCACATAACAGAGGAAGTCCGCCCCATAATAGGCGGCCAGGGCCCCCCCAATGGCACACACGATATGATCGTAACCAGGGGCGATGTCGGTCACCAGTGGCCCCAGGACATAAAAGGGGGCACCCTTGCACAACTTCTTCTCCAAAACGACATTGGTCTCGATCTGATCCAGGGGGACGTGGCCAGGCCCCTCTATCATCACCTGCACCTCCGCCTCCCAGGCCCTCTCGGTTAGTTCCCCCAGCAAGAGGAGCTCTTGGATCTGGGGGCGGTCAGTGGCATCGGCGAGGCAGCCAGGCCGAAGCCCATCCCCGAGGCTCAGGGTCACATCATACCTTTTGGCTATCTCCAAGAGACGATCGAAGTGTTCATAAAGGGGGTTTTCTTGCTCATTATAGATCATCCACGTGGTAAGAAAGGCCCCTCCCCTGCTGACGATATCCGTTATCCTCCGCTGGGCCTTGAGCCTCTCCAAAGCGTTCAGGGTAACCCCACAGTGGACAGTGATAAAATCCACCCCGTCCTTGGCATGTCTCTCGATGACGTCGAAGATGTCGTCAGGGGTCATAAAGACAATCCCGCCCTTGCGTTCTGCCACCTCAATGGCGGCCTGGTAGATGGGGACCGTTCCCACCGGCAGGGGTGACCTCTCCAGGATGAGCCTCCGGATGTAATCAATATCTCCCCCTGTACTCAGGTCCATGACGGTGTCGGCACCGGCCTCCATTGCCAGCTCCAGTTTCTGAAGCTCTTCTGCGGGATCGGCGTGGTCTGAGGATGTCCCGATGTTGGCGTTTACCTTGACAGTCAATCCCTCCCCAATCCCCTTGGGTCGAAGCCCTCGGTGGGCCCTGTTGGCGGGGATGACCACCTTCCCTTCGGCCACCCACCCCATGAGCGCCTGAAGTTCCATCCCCTCCTCACGGGCCACCTCCTCTATTTCAGGGGTAACCTCCCCTTTCCTTGCCTTAGCGAACTGAGTCTCTATCATATTTTCTCCTGGGAATTCCCAATTATTTTATTGTTACTTTGCGTCAGGGGGCAAGGCCCCCTGAAACCCCCAACAAGGAACTTCCTCCTATCTTCATGGGAGTTTTGAGGGGCGTCGCCCCTTCAAAACCCTATTTATCTCAATGACCCTCTGGGCTACCTCCCCTGGGTCTCTGCCCAGGACCCTGATCATGGACTCCTTCCCCCACCCCCCCTCATCATAGACCACATCCGGCACCTCCCCTGCCTCGGCCAAGACCTTCCCCACACCCCACGCCAGCGAAAGCCCCTCCTGCTGCCTGACCTCCTGCGGCTCCTCCGCCCGGTCGAAACCGAGGATATGCAGCCCCCCTTCTTGACAGGCCTGCAGAATAGGGGGGGAGAACCTTATGTTCATGGCTGAGCGGCAGGAGAAATCATGCCTCATGACGGTCAGGATGACGGAGGCGATATGCTGGGAAGTGCCAAATTCAGGGGCGTTAGCCGTCGCAATGGTACCTTTTAACCGGATTATCCTACCGGGAAAGGCAGCCACGTCCCCTTTTTCTTGGGCAAAGGGAAGGGCATAGCCGAGATTGGAAGAGACCTCGGGGATGAGCTCTTCTATCCCCTCCTCACCTTTCAACCGGGCAAAGGCCTCCTTTAAGGCCCTGATCACTTCGTACCTCTCCCCTTCCTTGGCAAGATAGGCATGCGGATTGGCGAACCTCCTCCCTTTCCCGACTGCAAAGGCCGCCTTGATACTCATGAGGGTCAAAGATCTACCCCGCTGCACGGCCTCCTGTAGAGAGGCCCCTTTGGCCAACTCCGTGGCGATGGCCGCAGAAAGCACACACCCCGTCCCATGGGCTTCAGCCACAGCCGTCCTCTCCGAGCTGAATTCCGTGAATCCTGACCCATCAAAGAGGATGTCCACCGGGTCTCCCTCCAGATGCCCTCCCTTCACCAGGACGGCCTCGACACCAAATCCGCGGATCCGGCGGGCAGCCTCCTTCATCCCCTTTACTGTCCTCACCTCCATGCCTGCCAGCGCTGCGGCCTCGGGGAGGTTGGGGGTCACCAAAAGGGCCCTGGGGAGCAATCCCTCCCTCAACGCCTCCCGTCCATCCTCACTCAAGAGGGCGCTGCCATCCTTGGCCACCATAATGGGGTCAACTACCAGCCTCTCCATCCGATATTCGGCCAATTTTCCCGCCACCAGTTTCACCACCTCGGCATCCCAGAGCATCCCCGTCTTTGCGCCGTCGACCCCCATATCGGAAAAGATGGCATCCATCTGCGCCTCGATAAAGGGGAGGGGTACCGGATATATTGATTGAACTCCCAAGCTGTCCTGGGCGGTGAGGGCGGTGATCACGCTCATCCCATGTCCTCCTAAGATGGCGATGGTCTTCAGGTCTGCTTGGACCCCGGCACCGCCCCCTGTATCAGAGCCCGCGATGGTCAAAACCCTTTTCATCGCTCCTTCTCGAGCCTTTCGGCAATCAAGGCGGCGGCCTTCTTTCCGGACAGCAGCATCCCCCCGAAGATAGGCCCCATCCTGTAGGCACCGAAGGTGGCGTTGGCGGACATTCCCGCCACAACTACCCCGGGAAAGACCTCTTTTGTGTTCTCCAAGGTCTTGTTCTCCGCCACCTCCGCCCAGAGGGACTTCTCCCCCATGATACCTCCCGTGGGGGTAAGGAGATCGGCGTCTACCTTGCGCTCAATGACCTTGACCACCTCTGTATCGTGCCCTGTGGCATCGATTACGTACTTACTTCTGACGGTTAAAGGGTCCACATGGAGTCCGGCCATCTGAACCGCCGTCCAGTTCAAGACCAGACCGACCACCCTCTCATGGCGCACCATTACATCCTCTACACTCATCAGATTAAATATCTTTGCGCCCACCTGGGCAGTCTTGGAGCAGATGGTCGAGGTGGACTCCACGGCATCGGCCGTGTAATAGCCATCTTCGTACCACTCAGTCCTGATATTGAACTCATCCAAGACCCTCTTGCCCTCCTCCTGCACCACTATCTCATTGAACATCATCCCCCCGCCCCACATCCCCCCTCCGATGCTCAGTTTCCGTTCAAAGAGGGAGACCCTATAGCCATCCCTGGCCAGGTAGTACGCCGCTACCAGCCCTGCCGGGCCTCCTCCGACAATTGCTACGTCAACCTCTAATGAGGCGCTGAACTTTTGCAAAAATCTCTCGATGATGGCCCGGGAAATGATAACCTCGTCTATAGCCATAATACCAACACCCCTTTCAAATTAAAGGCCGTACATTCCATCTCGGAATATACGGCCCGTTTTTAAAACCTCCGCCGCTTCCCTACGCTGGAATTACCCATACAGGTTCAAAGGGTTATCCCGTCTCCGGGATTTCTCAGCCCTTGCAAGCTCCCCCTGGCGATAACTATTTAGTTTTTATCTCTAATTTTATAATAAACCTTCCAAGAAAGAATGTCAATGAAAAACCGCCTTCGAACCTTGACATTTACCCCCCCTTGCTATAATAATCGTCTTAAAAGGCATGAGAATGCTGAAAAACAGAGAGATAATTCTGGGTGTTACCGGAGGGATTGCCGCCTACAAGTCGGTGGAACTCCTCCGTGAGATGATCACAAGGGGGGCGAACGTCCATGTGGTGATGACACAAAATGCCCAACAGTTCGTCTCCCCCCTCACCTTCCAGACCCTTTCGGGCAACCCTGTCCTGCATGAGATGTTCCGCCTCCTTATGGGCTCTAAGATCGGACATGTGGCCCTTGCCGATATCGCCGACCTCATGGTGATCGCCCCAGCCACGGCGAACATCCTGGGGAAGATAGCCAATGGCATCGCTGATGACCTCCTCAGCACCATGGTCATGGCCATGAAGGTCCCTGTACTCTTCGCCCCTTCTATGAATGTAAACATGTGGCAGAGCAGCTTTGTGCAAAATAACGTGGAGAGGCTCAAGGCCCATGGGTATCAGTTTATAGGGCCGGCAGAGGGGGACCTGGCCTGCGGGAGTGTGGGTAGAGGAAGGTTGACCGATATCGCAGAGATCATCGAAAAGATTGATGATATCTTTACCAAAAAGGACCTCCAAGGCCAGCGCATCTTGGTCACGGCCGGCCCCACGTTAGAACCGATCGACCCGGTCAGGTATATCACCAATCGCTCCACGGGTAAGATGGGGCTTGCCTTGGCGAAGATGGCCCGCAGGAGAGGGGCAGAGGTGACCTTGATCACCGGGCCCAACTACCTCTCTCTGCCCCGAAGGGATATCCCGCAGATCGTGGTCCACTCTGCTACAGAGATGCGTGAGGCCGTGATAAAACAGTATAAAGACTGCCATATCGTAATCATGGCCGCGGCCGTGGCCGATTTCCGCCCTAAAGATACCCTGGAGGGGAAGATCAAAAAGAGGGAAAACGGGACCTATGTCTTGGAGTTGGAGAAAAATCCCGACATCCTGAAAGAGATGGGAGAAAATAAGGGCGACCATATCCTAGTGGGTTTCGCCGCCGAGACCAGCGAGCTCATGGAAAATGCCGAGGCAAAGTTGAGGGAGAAAAACCTCGACCTCATCGTGGCCAACGACGTAACACAACCTGGGGCGGGTTTTGGGGTAGATACAAATATCGTCAAGATCCTAGATGCCCGCGGAAGGACCAGAAAACTCCCCCTCATGGGCAAGGAAGAGGTGGCTAATATAGTCTTGGATCAAGTGGTAAGATTGGTTAAGAAAAAGCAAAAGGATCTACCCTGGCCTCGCAACTGGTGAGACGGATTAGGCCATCCCCCATGTCAATTCAGCCCCTGCTAGTTCCTTCTTCAATTTTTTCAGGGCCTCGACCTCAATTTGTCTCACACGTTCCCGGGAGAGGCGGAATTTATCCCCCAGCTCCTGCAGGGTCATGGGATCCTCGGCCATAATCCGATGGCGGATGATAAACCTCTCTCTCTCGTTCAGTTTGCCCAGGACATCCTCAACTTTTTCTCTGAGGGCCTCACCTTCTTCCCTGTCACCCAGGATCTCCTCTTGATCAGAGGAGAGATCGGGCAAAAGTTCCAAAAAGGTGACCCCCTGATCAACTTCCAGCTTGGCGTCCAGGGAGAGATCCCGCCCGGCAAACCGTTCTTGCATCTCCTCAATGTCTGAACATCGCACATTGAGCTTTTGGGCCAACTCCAGGAGTTTCTCTTCTTTATGTTCCTCATCAGCAAGGCCCTTGATCTTCCCCATCTTATAGAAGAGCTTCTTTTGAATCTGGGTGGTCCCGATCTTTACCAAGCTCCAGGATCTTATGATGAAGTTCTGGATATAGGCCCTTATCCACCAGATGGCATAGGAGATAAATCTGTAACCCTTATGGGGGTTAAACCTCTTTAAGGCCATCATCAGGCCCACGTTTCCCTCCTGAATCAGGTCCAGGAGTTTTATCCCGTAGCCCCTGTACTCCAAGGCTACCTTGACAGCAAACCTGAGATTGGAGGTAATGAGTTTGTGGGCGGCCTCCATATCATTCTTCTCCTTATACCTTATTGCCAGATCAAACTCCTGCTCTGGACTCAAAATGGGATATTGGTTGATTTGAGCCAGATAATGGCTGAGGTTATCACTTAAGACAGGCAGATTATTGTTCATGGTCATCAACCCCCAAGATTATTAGCACTCGTTTTAAACGAGTGCTAATAAAATAACAAGAAAACAAACCCTTGGCAAACCTAAAAAACACTAAATTAAGATGAATAAAAGAAAAATTTAGCAAATATCTCTTTAATTTGGCATAAAACTTAAAATATCTTTTTTTATTTATTCTATTCCCCTGAATCCTGAAGGCCTCTCTTTAAAGTCCTAGGTCTTGGGGCTTACATAGGAGACAAAGACTTCTGTCTTTGGTTAGATAAACATGGGGATTTATCTATTAGGACAATTGTCTAACTCCAAAATAGATCATGACAAGGCCCTGGTAACAATCTCTGCCACATCCAAAACCTCTAATGTATCCTCCAGCTCCTCTGCCTTAATCGCATCATCCAGCATCTTGGCACATTGTGGACAGGCAACAGCTATGACCTGGGCCCCAGTATCAAGGGCTTGCCTTACCCGAACTCTACTGGGGCTGTCCTCACCCCCACCCAGGATATCAGTAAAGAAATTCCCTCCTCCACCTCCACAGCAGAAGGCATTTTGCCTACTTTGATCCATCTCGATCAGCTCAACTCCAGGAATAGAGCCCAAGACCTTTCGTGGGGCCTCATACTCCCCATTATGTCTCCCTAAATAACAGGGATCGTGATAGGTTACCCTGGCCTTGTATTCAGTTAATGGTAGCTTTTGAGACTGAATCAATGAGGCCAGCATCTGAGTATAATGACAGATCTCAAATTCCCCCCCAAGGCCTGGATAATCCTTTTTAAAGGCATTAAAGGCATGTGGATCTAAGGTGATGATCTTTTTAACCCCAAGCTCTTTAAATAAAGCGATATTCTGTTCAGCCAGAAACTGAAACAGGCCTGCCTCACCAAGGGCTCTTACCTCATTTCCGTCACAACCCTCTCTACTGCCAAGGATCCCTAGAGAGACTCCAGCCTTGGTGAGAAGATTCCCCACCGCCCTGGCAATCTTTTTCCCTCTCTCATCATAGGAACCAACACAACCAACATAGAAGAGATACTCCTGACCATCATAGGCTTCAATAGGGGTGCCTTCTGACCATTTCCCCCTCTCACCGGCTGGCTCCTTATAGGGATTACCATTACTATAAATGTTTTTCAGGTAATCTCTTACAACAGGCGGTATCACCCCTCTATTTACCATCTCCTCCCTGGCTGCGATAAAGATATTGACCAGATCATCACTGAAGGTAAATACACACTGTTCAACGCAGTTGGCACACGTAGCGCAGGAGAAGAGGATTTCCTGAAACCGCTCGCTGTTTTGTATCTCATCATTGAGCCATGCCCTTATCAACCACATCCTGCCTCCAGGGGCATAGGTCTCGAACCTAAATTTCCGGTACGATGGGCAGTTAAAATCGGCATAATCACCCGTAAGTTTACAGTAACCACACCTAAAACACCTGTGAACAATCTCCTCATATTTCATCCACATTGACCTCCCAGTTCCCAGGATTCATAATTCCATTGGGATCTAAGTCTTTCTTTATCATCTTTATGAGATTACGTGTATTGGGATCCATCCGCTCAATGGCCATTCTCTGTTCATCTATTGTTGGTTTCCAAAAGACTCCGCCACTTGCCAGGGCATATTCGCTGGCCTCATGCAATGCCTCTTTAGTTCTATCCATCATATCACGATCTGCCCGATTGAACGTAAAGGAAAACGCAAACATCATAGAGTGCCCCCTTCCAATGACCCTGGCAGTCACATTGTACTTAAGAGCGTACCGCGTGGCCAGCTCCTCCAATTTCCGGGCGCATTCCGGATACCGCTCAACCACTATGATCGGCCCGGAATATTCAAATCCACCACCTTTTGTTACATCAGCAAACGTGCTGGCACTCTTCTGGGGCATCTCCAGGAATGTTTCCTTCATCGCCGGCGCAACGGACATAAAACCACCATCTTTGCTCTTTATGAACCTATCGAGTGCATCGAAAATCATCTTTTTCTTAAACTCAAGTTCCTCATCTGTATCACCGGTTACACATATGACTATGTGGTGGTTATCTTTGAATATCATGGGTAATGGCTGGGCGAAGATGTTTATATCCTCTACCATCTCTGTATGGGTAAGCTCATAGATAATATCTGGGACAAGGTCTTCTCTATCTGTCACAAATATTTCTACATCTCTCATCCGCTTTTTGGGATAGAGCTTAAGCGCCACTTTGCTAATGATACCGGTAGCACCAAACCATCCCAGAAATAATCCGGATAGATCTGGAAGTGGTGCCCCTTTTGAAAACCACTCCGGAGATAGAGAGCAAGACCCAATCTTGCAGATATCACCCGACGGTAAGACAATTTCTAATCCAGCAACCATGTCGGAATTGAAGCCATACTGTTGTGATAGTCTTCCCTGACCGTGTATCATCACATTCGCCGCTATGGTTGCTGTTGCAGGAGAATCAGGGATACTGTGTCGTAATCTAGGATACCTTTTTTCTAAGTATGCCTTCAATAAACCATGTGAGGTCCCTCCTTCAACGATGACATATCGTGCCTTTTCGTTGACCTCAATGATCTTATTCATCCTTTTCATATCGATTACTATTCCCCCTTTCAGGGGAATGACCAGGCCGCTTAAAGACATACCTGCCCCCATCGGGACGATCGGTATTTTCTCCTTGTTTGCAAGCCTCACTATCCTTTGTATCTCCTCTACGGTCTTCGGCAAAACCACATAGTCTGGTTTATGGGCAGGCATCAAACCAGGGTCTCGTGCATAAAAATAGGCCTCTTCAGGTTGACTGGAGACATATTTTTCCCCCACTACCTCAGCAAGTGAAAGGGTGACATCCTTCATATCATACTACCTCCATTTCCGGTTTTTCGCCTATGGCCATCCTGCAAAGGTCAATGATGTGGATTGGCTTTATCCCTCTTTTGGCGACCTTAGTGGCCAAGGCATTTAGACATGCTGGGCAGTTAAATACACAATACTCTGCACCATGCCCTACCATGTCATCTATATTCCTCTTCTGTACGTCATTCGCGAGCTCATAACCATACATCATTCTAAATATACTTCCGCAACACAGGGCATTTTCTCCTTGATATGTTCTCTCGACCAGATCAACACCTATCAATTCCATTATATCCCCTACAAAATGATGTGTGTCAGGGCAAAGTCGAGATGAGCATGGCCTCTGGTAGGCCACTTTACTTTTTAAAGGCCTTATCTCATCACCTAATTCTTGCAATCTATTATACAAATATTCAAAGTAATGAATGGGTTTAAAAGGTACTTCTATACCATATGCTGGTGCAAGTGAGGTGAATGAGCCATAACACTCGTCATGTAGACACACAACCTCTTGGACACCCAGTTTCCTAAAATTATCGATCACCAGGGGGAGCCTCTCCTTTATTATCGAGGTATTGGCAAAATGTATATAAACAACATTACAGAAGAATTCTTGACCAAAAACATACGAGGGCATAACATCATCAAAGAGCCTCCCCTGAACTAATTCCAAGAATTCAGGCATAAAACCGAAGGACAATATCTTTTCCTTAATCTCTCCCAGCTTATATTTTCCCCGAGGTTCTCCTATATTGATCCACTGTTTAGTAATGGCCCTCGGTGCGGTAAGGATACCCTTTTCCTCTCTCCGTTCGGTAATTAAATAGAAGGGATGATTCCCTCTTTTGCAATATTCCTCACATCCGTAACATGTCACACAATCTTGTAAAACAAAAGAGTCCCCTCCTTTAATTATCTTCATCATCTCCTTTCTTGCCTCATCTATCTCCAAATCCAGATACTGACACTTAACGAGACAGTCACAGGTTGGACAGGTTTTGCAAAGGTTTTCATCAAATTTTAGCGTAAACATATTATCCCCTTGTAGCTGGTTCAGGCACCCTTCTTCTTATCCATGCTCAAACAATCTTAAACCTGAAATTTTACAGACTCACTTTTAAAAGGGTACCCATCCATCTTATCTTCTTCGCGGGTAGGCAGCGATCACCAGTATTTCGGTCTTTTCCTTCGTGTGGTTCTTGAGGGAATGGGTAGCCCCTGCAGGGATCCAAATTGCATCCCCTTCTTTGACCTCTCTCTCTTCCTCACCCACCTTCATTACTCCAGCGCCCTTGAGGATGAAATATATCTCCTCCACCGGATCTATATGCTCCTCAATCACGTTCCCAGACGGGAGGAAGGCATAGGCCAGGAACTCCACCCCTTGTAGGAAGCTGCTGTCCATAACCATCCTGGCCACTGCTCCACCATGAGCGATGTAGGTGGTCTTAAGTACCTCAGGACTAT
>JAFDHG010000065.1 GCA_019308925.1 Deltaproteobacteria bacterium | reverse complement strand
TAATTACCTCCGAACCCCAAAATTACCCCTGATCAATACCGATATATCTTCCACAGCCCATCCCTATCGCGTACAAAATAAATATAATAGGTTATAGGATAGACCTGTCCACCATGCTCTTCATCTCTTCTGATGCGGTACTTCGCTAACCGGCCTTCAGCATATATCAGCTGAATATCCTGCATATCCTGAGCAATCTGTGGGATGTTGTCACCGAGGGCAGTATATATATCACGGTAAAGCCCCTGTGTATCCTCAGCAAAATAATTCAATGCCTTTTCAATATCCTGATTAGCAAGGGCAGATTTCATCCCCTCCCATTTCGCCTTTAGCATTGCATCCAGTTCTGCTCTATCCAGAACCACTATTGCAGTGGTGTCTGTGTAGGCATTGTTTTGTTCATCCATTACCTCTGCGGTGAACTCGTAGATCCCCTCTGTGGTGATCCGCACCCGGTACTCTTCAGGACTGGGGTTTTCAAGAATCTCCACCTCACCAGGGCCGGTGTAGGTAAGGGATGACTCTGTGAAGCTAAAGGACCCCTCGATCCTCAGCATTGTCTCAAGGGGGGAAACACCTGACTCTGGATCAGCTTCAAGCTTTATATAGTCTTCTGTCGTAACTGCGTTTACCGTTATGGAAACTGTTCCAGTGTTTCCATCCGTATCGGTTGCAGTGGCTGTGATGGTATTTTCCCCTTCCTCCACGGGGACATGGTTTGCCACAAACTGATCTCCGTATGCCATGGCTACGATCCCATTGAGAGTGACCCCTGTCTCATTGCCTGTCGGGTTGCTAATCGTCCCTTCGACCATGACATCAGCTCTGGATATCGTGTCACCATCTGAAGGAGAAATTATAGTGAGTGTAAGCCCAGAGGTAACCGTCACCATGACACTGTCTGTGGCTGTTCCCCCCGGGCCAGTGGCCGTAATGGTATACGTAGTGGTCTCAGCAGGCGATACGGGGATAGACCCCTCTAGCGGAACATCACCAACACCCTGATCAATGCTGACAGAATCAGCATTGCTCGCACTCCAGGTGAGGGTGCTCGTCTCCCCCAGGATGATCGATGCAGGATCTGCCGAGAAGGTAACCTGAGGCGGTGGGATAGGCCCCTCTGAGCTCTTGACCTCTATGGTAATGGAGGCCCCAGGAGTCCCCACAAGAAAGGCAACCAAATAGTTGGTGGATCGTAAGCTAACCTCTCTTTCAAAGACCAGGTCATCTCCAACCAAAAAATCACGAAGAGGGGCAATATCACTGTTTAAAAGGATAAATCCCCTCCTGATCTTCTTCTCAGGGGTGCTCTTGGTGATGAGGACGACCCCATCCCCCGGATCATTCGCCTCAAACTTATGGGTGGAGAGGTGAAAATGCCACCGGCCAATTGTTAAATCTTTTGGCCCAAATACGGTTTGGCCATCTGCATAAACCGGTGCAGCCATGGCTGGAAAGATTACAAGGGAGATAAAAAGAAGATATAAAGACAACCGAGAAAAAAGATACCTTTTCATCTCAAAACTCCTTTGCCTTAAGCACCAAGATTAAATTTTATCAAACGTTAAAGAAAATAAAGGTATTTTTAAGCAAAAAGTAATGTAGTGGGAAATAGATTCTCAGCGCACGAGCTGGTTCATCTCGAAGATGGGTAGCAGGATGGAGATGACGATAAACCCCACCACCAGTCCCATAGCCAAGATGATGACAGGCTCCAAAATAGAAGTAAGGGCGCTCACCTTGGTCTCCACCTCGGCCTCGTAGGCATCGGCCACCTTGATGAGCATCCCCTCCAGATCTCCGCTCGCCTCACCAGTGGCGATCATGTGGGTAACGATGGAGGGGAAAAGACCGCTTCGCTTCAGGGGAGGGGCGATACTTTCACCTTCCCTCACCTCTAATTTCGTCTCCTCGATGGCCTGGGCCAGGAGCTGGTTTTTTACTACGGTCTTGACGATCTCCAAAGCATTCAAAATGGGGAGGCCACCCTGTAACAATGTCCCCAAGGTCCTGGCGAACCTGGCCACCGCCCCCCGCATGATGATCCCCCCGAAGAGGGGCAGACGCAACTTGATCCTATCCCAGCGCAGGGCCCCTTTGGGGGACTGGAGGTACTTCCTTACTCCCCAAATGAGGAGGATGAGCCCCACGATTATCCCCCACCAGTACCCCCTGATCAGATTACAGGTGGCCATTAGAATTCTGGTAGGCAGAGGCAGGGTACGGCCCATCTCCTGAAAGACCTGGGTCACAGTGGGGATAACAAAAGTGAGCAGAAAGGTCATCACACCTGCGCCGATGACGGTCATAAAGATGGGATAGGCCAGGGCTGCCCGGATGCGGTTTCTGAGCCGGAGCTGGTTCTCGGTGAAGTCAGCCAGGCGTAACAGGACCCCCTCAAGGGCACCACTCTCCTCCCCAGCCCGGATCATATTGACATAGAGATCAGAGAAGACCTTGCGGTGCTTCTCCAGGGCATCGGCAAAGGATCTCCCCTCCTTGATCTGTTCTCTGACCTGGGCGATGAGCTTTTTCAGGGCGTGATTGTCCGTCTGCTCGATGATGGCATCCAGGGAAGGAACCAGGGGGGTGCCGGCCTCAAGCAGCGTGGCCAGTTGGCGGGTGATGAGGGCTACATCCTGGGGGCGTGCGCGCTGAAAGAATCTGGTAAGGGGCTCTTCAGCCACCCTGGGCCTTTGGATCTCCTCCCGCAGGTCAACGGGGAAGATCTCCATGGCCCGCAGCTTGGTGCGGGCCACCCTGGGAGTTGGAGCATCGATGATCCCCTTTACCTTTTTCCCCTCTGCGCTCAGGCCTCGGTATTCGTAGACAGGCATCCTACTGTTGGGTGACTCGCAAGACCTCTTCTATCGTCGTGGTGCCCTCCAAGACCTTCTTGATCCCGTCATCCCGGAGTGTAGTCATCCCCCTTTTGACCCCCTCCGCCTTGATGGTGGCAGAATCGGAGGTCTTGAGGACCAGGCTGCGGATGAAATCATCCACAGTGAGGATCTCATAGATCCCGGTGCGACCTCTATATCCGGTGCCGAGACACTCAGGACACCCCTTTCCACGATAAAGGGTCTTTTTGTTCAGTCCTGAAGGGGTCAAACCAACCTCCTTGAGCAGGGCCTTCTCTGGCTTATAGGGCCCCTTGCAGGAGGGGCAGATCACCCGCACCAATCTCTGGGCGATGATGGCCACCACCGAGGAGGCCACCAGAAAGGGTTCGATCCCCATGTCAATGAGACGGGTGATGGCCCCAGGGGCATCGTTGGTGTGCAGGGTGCTAAAGACCAGGTGTCCGGTGAGGGCGGCGTGAATGGAGATCTCGGCCGTCTCCAGATCCCTGATCTCCCCCACCAGGATCACATCGGGGTCCTGGCGCACGATGGAGCGCAACCCATTGGCGAAGGAAAGGCCGATCTTGGGATTCACATGGATCTGCCCGATCCCGGGCAGTTGGTACTCCACCGGATCCTCGATGGTAATGATGTTCTTGTCCGGGGAGTTTATCTTGTCCAGGGAGGCATAGAGGGTGGTGGTCTTGCCGCTGCCGGTGGGGCCGGTGACCAGGATGATCCCATTGGCCCCCCGGATGAGGCGGTTCATCACCTCCATCTTATCAGGGGAGAGGCCGATCTCCTCCATGCTGTAGAAGATGCTCCTCTTGTCCAGGAGCCGCAGCACGATCCGTTCGCCGAAGGTAGTAGGGATGTCGGAGACACGGATATCCACATCCTTGTCAGCAATCTTGATCATGATCCTGCCATCCTGGGGAAGGCGCTTTTCAGCGATGTTCAGCTTGGCCATGATCTTGACCCTTGAGGTGATGGCGGAGTGAAATCTCCTGGGCAGCGTATGCATGTTGTAGAGCACCCCATCGATGCGATACCTTATCTTCACCTCCTTTTGGTAGGGCTCGATATGGATATCGCTGGCCCTCGCCCTGATGGCCTGCGAGAGAAAGAGGTTGACCAGCTTGATCACCGGGGCCTCGCTGGCATCATCCAATAAGTCCTCCACTTCCTCCAGCTCGCTCAAGACCCTATCCTCTTCTTCACCGGCCAGGCCTTGGACCACCTGTTCGGGGGTGTCGGTCTCCTGGTCGTAAAGGAGGTTTATGAGCCGCAGGACCTCCCGCTCAGGGGCAGCCACCAGGCGGACCTTCTTATTCACCAAGAAGCGCAGCTCATCAAAGGTCTGCACATCAAGGGGGTGGGCAGTAGCCACCACGAGGGTATCCCCTTCCATTTGCAGGGGGACAAACTTATACCTCTTGGCCACACCAATGGGTATCTTCGCGACGAGTGAGGGCTCCTCCCTATCGGGGCTCAACTCTTCCCAAAAGGGTATCCCCAGACGGGCGCTGACCTCCTTTAGGGTAGCCTCATCCCCTTCCAAGTCATCTTCTCCTATATACTCCTTCGGTTTATCCATAGGGCCTTTCACCAAAAAGGGTTCAAGGATTCTAGGATTCAAGGGGTCGAGTGTTTCTTATCCAGGGACTTTAAATTAATGTTTTGAGCATGCTCTTAATATCTTTTAAGAATCTCCACTTGGCCACTGGAATCCTTGACCCCTTGAATCCTCCTAATTTTACTCTAAGATTACTCTACCTTGTATTCTTCCTCCTCAAAGAGGGGAAAGATCTTCTTTTTCTCTTGGCGGGACTGTTCGATGTGCTTCTTCCTTCCCTCTTGTTCTTTTTCAGCGATCCTCTTGAGGTCTTCTGCCGAGATGATGATGCGCGGGGTGATGAAGATGAGGAGGTTGGTCTTGATCTTGGTCTGACTCCTGGCCTTAAAGAGCCAACCCAAAATGGGGATATCCCCGAGGAGCGGAACCTTGGAGGCCCTTTCGGTCTTATCATCTCTGATCAGGCCGCCGATGACCACCGTAGAGCCGTCCTCTACAATGACCGAGGTGCTGGCCTGCCTCTTGGTGGTAACCACTGCCCCTACCTCCCCTGCCAACTCCTCCAGAAAGCCCTTGATCTCGGTGAATATCTCCAGGCGCAGTAGCTTCCCCTTGCTGATGTGGGGGGTCATCTTCAGCGTGATCCCCACGTCCTTGTACTCCCACGTCCTCACTGTCGAACCCTCGGCGGTCACCTGAGAACTCTTCAAAAAGGGCCGCTCCTCCCCCACGATGATCTCCGCTTCCTCATTGTCAGTGGTCAGCAACCTGGGGGTGGAGAGGACATTCACATCGGAGTCCGCGCTGTAAATGTGCAAGAGGGCCTTTATATCGGGGATATTGACACCCCCTACCGGGATATATCCCTTGGTTATCCCCATGATCAGGCCGGACAAGGCCCCAGCCCGCTCAGCATCTATTACGCCAAAGCTAGTTCCCCCATATGGCTTGACTTTACCTTTTTTAGCCTCTTCCGTTATATTCCACTCAACCCCCAACTCCTTAACTTTGTCCAGGGTTACCTCGGCAATGAGTGCCTCCACATAAACCTGAGCGCGGACGATGTCGAGTTTTTTGATCACCTCCGCTAAAATGGCGTAGTCCTGAGGAGAGGCAATGATGATGAGGGAATTGGTGGGTTTGTCAGCGATGATAGAGATCTCCTCCCCCAGGATAGGCAGCTTTCCTTTTATGGCCTGAGGCCCGGCCTTAGTCCCTTCCTTCGCCTCCTTAGCCACCCCGCTGAGGACCGCGGCCAGGTCCTCAGCCACGGCATGCTGGAGATAGTATATATGGATGTTTCCCTTGCCCCTGGGGATCTCCTGATCCAATTTCTCGATGATCCCCTTGATCATCTTGATGGTTTGAGCGGTGGCCAATACAATGAGAGAGTTCGTCCTCTCGTCGGGGATGAGCTTGAACTCCTCCGGGGTACTGATTTCAACCACCTCTTTCACCTTGGGTCTGGGGGCTCGCCCCCCCCTTTTTTTTCTTGCCTCAAAGAGGTCCTCGAACTCCTGGGCTACTACCTTGGCCGAGGCATACTGCAGGCAGATCACCGTGAGCTGGAGCTCGGAACCGGGGATGTCAACCTCTTTCAGTATTTTTAATAATCTGTTGATATTGGAGAGTACATCGGTCACGATGAGCGTATTGGTGGGCTGATAGGCGACCAAGAGGCTGTTCTTGGAGACCAGGGGGGTAAAGAGGGACTTTACGTCTTTGACATTGGCATAGCTTATAGGAATGACCTGGGTGATCATAGTATCGGCGGCAGGCAGGACCTCGGTCCCCACCCTCGTGGTGAGGCTCTTGCCCCTCGCAGCGGTGGCGGGGACCACCTTGATCACCTTTCCTGCTGGCACGGTGGTGTAGCCATGGACCTCCAAGATGGACTCGAAGACCTTGTAGGCCTCACCCACCGTGATCTTGGTGGGGGAGATGACCGTCACCTTTCCCCGCACCTTCTCGTCAACTACGAAGTTCTTGCCGGTAAGCTCTCCGATGAACTTGACCAGGGCTGTCAACTCAACCCCTCGAAAGTCCATGGTCACCAACCTGCCCTTTTCTTCAATACCTGGTTCGGCCAGTTTGGCGGCATGGGAGCTACTGCCCATAAGGGAAATGAAGAGTAGTAAGACTATATAGAACTGCAGCCTTCTGGATATCATCTCGATCCCTCTTTTATCCCCTCCTCTTCAGGAGATGAGATCCCCACCAGCTCCTGAAAGACCACATCGGACCTGAGCCCTTCAAAATCCTCATCGCTCATGGCCCATAGCTTTACCCGTTCATCCCTATTCAGGGCCCTTTTCAGGTAGATGAGGGCCTCCACCTCCATCCCCTTTCGGCTGTAGAGGCAGGCCAAGTTATAATAGGGGAGGACAGAGGCGGGGTCTATCTTCAGGGCCTCCTTGAACTCCTTTTCAGCCAGCTCATACTTCCCCTGCTTGAGATAGATGAAACCCAGGTTGTTGTGGGCCTTCGCAGAGGAGGGGTCCTCCTTGAGGACCTTTTGAAACAACCCCTCGGCCTTCTGGTACCTCCCCTTTTGGGCGTAGAGGGCCCCGATCTCCATATAGTCATCCAGCTCCTTATCCTCTACCTTGGGAGGAAGAGAAGGAGGGGTAGTGACGTGAGGCCTTGCTACCTTCTTTGGGACAACAACCTGAGGTCTTTCAATCCTCTTGGCGATAGTCTTCGGCTCCTGTGGTGCAGGTGTTGCCTGCGTCACAGTCTTGGCCTTAGGGGCCTTGACCGTTTTGGCCGCTGGCCTGGGAAGCGGTTTGGCAGAGGCCTTCTTCTTTTCCACAGTTGCCATTGGACGGGGGGAAAAACGCCCCTTCAGTTGTGCCAACCAGGCGGGTTTGATGGTAAAGGTGATCACTGAAGCCAGCAACAAGACGTTGACTCCGATGAGACACCTGAGGAGGATAGTCCTCCACCTGGCCTCAGACCCGTGTTTACCCTGCGCTGGCCTCCTGCCCTGATTCCTCCTCACTCTATCAAAGGCCTTCTTGAGGGTTTCGACCACCTGGGCGATCTCGCTTCTCCCGTTCATCAACCCTTCCATCTTTTTACCTCACCTTAAATCCAAAGGTGCTTCACCCTTGGAAGGGGCCTTCTTTACAGGCCTCTGCAGAGGCCTCCTCTTGATCTTCCTCGATCTTTTCACAGGCACTGCTAGGGGCCTCTCCTTCTCCTCTGCCACCTCCACGACCTCCTCCTGACCATCCTTGTCCACAATCACCTTGTTTCTCAATATCTTTACGATCTTATACCCGTATACCACCTCATCCTGATGATAGAGCTCTTGCTTCCTGGTTGCGGGGTCCTCAATGACGGCACAGGAGACCCCCGGGCTCACCACCACCGTCCCCTTCAGCTTGAAAGGTATGGTAGAGGCAGGGACCGCACTACCTTCCCCCTTCACCCTCTCCTCAACCCCCGATATGGCAGAGGCAAAGAGGTCCTGCTGGAATATGATCGCATAGTGGTCAAGACTAGGGCGAGCCTCAGGTGTTTTCTTGTTCTCTTCCCTGTCTATGGAGATAGTGGGAGGAGTATAGCGGGAGGCCTGATAAATGGTGTGGGCCATAGCGATCCCCACCAGGGCACTACCCCCTAAAATGGGGCCCATCACTACCCAGGGATACTTCTTGAGCATAAGTTTAAGGACCCACATCACAAGCCTTCTAATCTAATATTTTTTGATAACTTAGCATAAAAAGATGGATTAGTCAATATATGCCCCCACCTCATTTAAATCCTCTCCGTATAGTGGGAGAGAGCAGAGGAATGACATCTTTTGGGAGAGCTTGGAGGAACAGTGCCTCCTCAAAGGATGTGGTCTTATAAGGGCAGACTCCCTGTTCGACGCAAAGGCGTCCAGAAAGGGAAGGTTCTTGACCTTACGGACATTCCTATTGAACCGCTTGTATACACTACTGAGGAGTTTGAAGAACTAAAGACCTCCAATAACCCCTTTATTACAGAGGTCCTCAAGACTGCTATAAGGCTGGATTAAACTTGATTATTCCCTGTAGCTTGCCACAGGGTTTCCTCATATTCTCTCTCCCCTGGGGGAGAGGGCATGCGGCGAGCTCCCTTCGGTCTGAGCGTTCGACTGAGCTCACGCCGAAGTCTCAGGGTCGAAGATAGCCGAGCGGTAAGGGTGAGGGGGCATTCATCAAGATAGGAGATAATGACGATGGCTGTAATTATAAAGGAGATAAAACTCAGGAGGTCTAAAGGCGAACTACAGAGAGGCTATATTTTGGTTGACAAGAATAAGAATTTATGCTATGAGTAAACAACTTTTTACGTTGGGCCTTGTACCGTTATTGCATGAGGGGGGGAACTATGATTTCCGCCTATCATCAGGCTGAACGGAATGAGGTTTTCTCCTATTCTGATGGCTCTCCTTGTAGTACAATCCATCTTTGTTCCCTGCAAGAGTTGATTCAGAATTCCATCCAATTGAGCAAAAACAAAAAGTCCAAATTCCTCGTGGCCCATACCCCCAGGATCAGGTTTCAAGACCCTTAGAGAGAAGATCTGGGATTGAACCTGTCAACAGAGGTTTTTTGAACTCAAGTGTTCTTGTGATGGAGCTTATTGTTTAGGCAGGTATGATTTGATTTGTTTACAATATAAATCACTTATAAGGAGGGTAAAGAGATGAAAGGCAAAAGATCAGCGAGGGTTTTAATCAGTCTTCTGGGGGTATTTTTGCTTTTAACCGTGTTTCCCTACCTGGGTAATACAGCAGTTCCTCAGAAGATCAACTATCAGGGGTATCTGACAGACTCAGGAGGAACGCCCATCGATGGAACGGTGAGCGTTGTATTTTCTATCTACGATGTGGACACCGGGGGCACTGCCCTCTGGAACGAGACACAGTCGGTAGAGGTCACCGACGGTGTATTCAGCGTAAACCTTGGGGATGAGAACCCCATTGATCTCTCCTTTGATACTCAGTATTACCTGGGGATCAAGGTCGAGACCGATGCAGAGATGACGCCGAGGCAGCCGCTGACCTCTGTGGGCTATGCCTTTCAGGCACAGTCAGCGTATGAAGCGTCAGATCTCACCTGTACAGGGTGTGTCTCCGAGTCCGAGTTGGATTTTACTCCGGGTGACATCACTGCTGTCAATCCCGGTACGGGGCTTTCTGGTGGTGGGGACACAGGTGAAGTGACCTTAAATGTGTCATTTGGAGGAAGTGGCTCTGCTAACACGGTAGCTCATTCAGACCACAATCACACGGGAGTCTATGCACCTACCTCCCACACCCATAGTGCTTCAGACATAACCTCAGGAACCCTGGATAATGGCCGCTTCTCTGCATACGGGGATTTAGGAGCGGAAGGATACCTTGGCAACGCTTCGGGAGACATTGCGCAGAATAACGGAACTTTACAATCAAATCTCAATGCAGATATGCTGGATGGGCAGCATGCCAACGCATTTGCTTCCAGCAGCCATAACCACGATGCGCTATATGTTAATAAATCAGGAGATGATATGACTGGTGTTCTTGGTATGAGGGGTCATTCGGTAGCTTTTAGAACATCGGGAGGAACTACTAAAGGCTATATAAAAGCTGACGAAACATATTCTCAAGTTATATATCATGGAAATGGAACACAACATCTTTTTGAAGGAGAAGGAATACCAACCGTAGCTTATTTTGATGGTGACATCTACGTCAATGGCTCAGTGACGAAAAGTGGAGGCTCGTTTACAATTGATCATCCGTTAGATCCTGAAAATAAATACCTCTGCCATTCATTCGTAGAATCACCTGATATGAAAAACATCTATGACGGTATAGCGGTACTTGACAACACAGGTGAAGCTTGGATTGAGCTTCCTGACTGGTTTGAGGCACTGAACAAGGATTTCCGGTATCAGCTTACACCCATGGGTGCACCCGCTCCAAACCTCTACATTGCTGAAGAGATATCCGGAAATTGCTTCAAGATCGCTGGGGGTAACCCTGGAATGAAAGTGTCTTGGCAGGTCACCGGCATCAGACAGGACGCTTATGCTAATGAGCACCCTATTCCTGTGGAAGAGGAAAAATCTCCTGAGGAACGCGGCTACTATCTGCATCCAGAGCTGTTCGGTCAACCTGAGGAGAAGAGCATAGAGTGGGCGCGTAACCCCGAAAGAATGCAGCGGATGAAAGAGGAGCGAGAGAGGATGTCGCAGTCCAAACCTTAGACTGATTCAGTAGGGTGAGCTGCTAGATCTGGCGTTTAGGTGTATTGTCAGCGAAGAAAGAAGGAGAAAAATATGAGTAATATAAACATCATACGACCCCTCTGTTTAACCATCATGGTGTTAACTTTTTTTATGGGTGCCTCGATGGCCATAGGAGCGGGCCAGTCCAGCACCAATTACATCATGGAGATGGATGTGCTGGATGGGGGAGGGGAATGGGGCAGTTCAACCAATTATGTCCTCTCCCATGCCACAGGACAGTCCTCGCCCATTGGCGCCTCATCGAGCAGTAGTTACAGTGCCTATGCAGGCTTCTGGTATACATTAACCGGCGCTGTCGTTACGGTAGCAATACTCCACAAGGATGGTGCCATCTGGTCATCAGACACAGGCTGGGAGTTGGGCACACCGCCCTACTATCCGGGCACTGCCTATGCCAGAGACCTGGAATTTTCGGGCAGCAACTACCTGATCCTGCACCGGGATGGGGCGATCTACGATTCCTCGGGAGCAGCCTGGAATTTAAATACACCCCCCTACTATGTGGGCTCTGACTATGCCATGGACCTGGAGTTTACAGGCAGTGGAGAAGCCATTCTGCACAGGGATGGTGCCATCTGGTTCTCTGATACGGGATGGGAGTTAGGGACACCACCCTACTATGTTGATACTGCCTATGCCCTCAGCTTAGAGATCAGGGGGGATGGAAACTATGTGATCCTGCACAAAGAAGGTGCGATATACGACTCCGTAGATGGCTGGAACCTCAGTACCCCACCCTACTATCCTGGCTCAGAGTGGGCAGCGGACTTGGAGATCACGGCCAGTGATGAAGATTGCATCCTGCACAAGGAGGGTGCCCTCTGGTACTCTGATACCGGCTGGGTGCTCACTACACCTCCCTATTATCCTGGCAATGAGTATGCCGTAGACCTGGAGCTAGTGGGGAGTGGATACCTGATCCTGCACAAAGAAGGTGCGATCTACGACTCTGTAGATGGTTGGAACATCGACACCCCACCGTATTACCCTGGCTCAGAGTGGGCGCTGGATCTGGAGGTGAGATAGGACCTTAACAGGGGGAGGGCCTTTGAACCCTCCCCTTTTGCCCCGACTTAAAAACCACAAGATCCCATAATTTCACACTTCTTTTATCAGCTATCTTTACCCACCAATCCATATCGCCTTCACATTTTTTGCTTGAAATTTTTATAAAACCTTGCTATTAAATCCCTAAGACCCAAAACCTATCCTTTAGTTTAGAATATTGGGGTCACCAATGATCGGGACGCAATTGAATATCCAGGCGAACAAGCGAAAGGCGTTGGATTTTTTTCTAAAGGAGCTTCTAAAGACTGAGGCCAGGAGATCTGTTGCCAGGATCGTATTGTTCGGAAGTCTTTTGAAAGGCGAAGCAAAACAGGATAGCGATATTGATCTTTTGGTCATTACTACGGATTCCATTAGGGAAGTTTCAAGGGCCTGTGCTGACGCCTCTTTTGAGACAGCTATGACTACAGGCGAGGGTGTAGAGCCTCTGGTAAGGTGTGTGGATGAGGCCCGTTATCCCCAATCCTATTTCCTTTACTCCATCTTAAAAGGGGGGAGGGAGGTTTACCGCATGGAGGAACAGGAGTTGAAAAGAAAGGAGGCTCAAAACTACCTTGATCTTGCCTCAGAATATTTAGATGGTTCAAGGGCTAACGCCCAAAAGGGATATTTTCGAATTGCAGTAGATGCAGCTTATAACGCATGTGGTGGCTGTGGTACAACTAAAAACTGAAAGCTGGTAGCCGAGTGGCCTGGAAATTGGTCAATAGGCAAGCCAGCTGATTTTTTGCTCTTTGACAAAAGGATATCAAGTTGGAAAGGGATGGAGATAGCGGTATCCCTATTCGGTTTCTTACTGAGTTTGCCTTCTTGAGCCCATATTTGAGGAACTTTTTCAGGTTATAGGCCGAGGCTATTAGGAGAAAGATCTTTTGGGCTAGATTTATCCCCCTGGCATTAACCCTGCTCAGACTATGATGCTGTATCAGCGTGCCAAAGACCGGCTCTGGCCCTATCTTGCGAAGCCTGGCCATCTTTTTGGCCCTTCTGGTCATGAGCCTCTGCTGCATCCGCTTATAGTACTCAAGATAGAGTGTGTGCTCTATCTTCTTCTGATACCCCTTGCCAAAACACCTCTCTTTGCTGGGGCAGTGGCTGCAGTCAGATCTTTTGGCCAGATACCTCTTTAAGTTGTGTCTCTCATCTGTGGAGCTGTAGTGCAGGATTTTACCCTGGGAACAGATGTAGTGATCCTTTTGGGGATCGTAGCTAAACCCCTTGCGCTCGGGGATGAACCTGCCATGGGGAGGGATGAAGGCCTCTATTGCTCTTTCCTCCAATTCTTTATAGTTTTCCCCTGATGAATAACCAGCATCAGCAGCCAGGCTCTCCATCTTTAAACCAAATCCCTTCAATCTATCCTGGATCTGATCCACCAGGGGGATAAGGGTCTGGCTGTCTTTTTGATCCGCATGATAGGCATCCATGGTGGTGATGACATTGAAGCTAGCATCCACGGCCATACCTGCCAGATAATAGAGGTCTCTGATCTTACCAGGTTTCTTGGCTATTCGGCTGTCTGGATCTGTGGGGCTAAAGTACTCCCTGTTACTGAGGGATTTACCCTTTAAGGGTTTTTTGCCCTTGGGCCCGGCTTCCAACAGCTCTAATTGTGGCTTTTGCCTATCACCAGGGCCCCCTTTCTCCTGGATGGCTCTATCCTCTACCGGATTCTCCCGATAGGTCTTCTCAATGTGAGCCTTCAGCTCTAACTGAGGCCTCCTTTTCTCGATATGATCTATGCTAGCGTTGGCCTTGACCAAGGTAGAATCAATGGATTGATGATTACCCGCTACTAAGCCCGCCTCAACACACATGGACAGGATACTCTCAAAGACGGAGGTAAAAACCTCCGCAGGCAGAAGCCTCCTTGTCCGGGAGATAGTAGAGTGCCAGGGCAGTGGTTCATCAATATCGTAGTTGAGAAAGAACCTTACCGCCAGAGAGTCAGAGGCCCTCATCACCAACTCCCGATCAGAGGTGATATCCTCCAGGTAGCTAAAGAGCAAAAGTTTGAAAAAGACCACAGGATCGATGGACTCTTGTCCACAATCACCATAGAGGGGTTCGACCAACTTGTAGAGAAATCCAAGATCTAGAACATCTTTTAACTGGCGGTAGAAATGGTTCTCAGGGACAAGATCGCCGATGTAGACTCGATACATGAGTTTAGGCTGAAGCACTTTTGCCAAGCATATAGATTCCCCTTTTAGAGATAAGTGTTGAATATTGCAAATAATTATAGTATCTTTAACAAAATTGTGCAAGAATTTTATGGCAGGTTGTGCCACAGCCACACAGCATATACGCTACGGGCTTTCAGCCCTTGCCCTTCGGGACATTGCTCCCTTCGGTCGCAACGTCGTATATGCTGGAAACGTTAGGCGAAATTTTTATACACTATGCTGTATGAGGTGATAATATGAAAACATTAAGCTACAGAATCCTGCTCAGAAAAGAACCTGAGGGCGGTTATACGGTGATAGTTCCCTCTCTTCCTGGCTGTGTAACCTATGGGGACACAATAGAAGAAGCGATAGAAATGGCAAAAGAAGCTATTGAGTTATACATAGAGAGCTTAAAGGAGCATGGTGAAGAGATACCAACGGAGGAAGGGACTTTGGAATATACTTTAACGGTAGGGGCTTATGCCTAAACTCCCTTCTCTTACTCCCCAGAAAATTATCAAGGTGCTTGAAAAGAAGGGATTTGTATTAGATAGGATTAAGGGAAGCCATCATATTTACTACCACCCGGAAATGAAAAGAAGAGTTGTTGTTCCCCTTCATAAAAGGGATTTACCAAAGGGAACGTTGCTCGAAATTTTGAAGCAAGCGGGTATAAATAAGGAGGAGTTAAGAGAGTTACTATGAGTGAAAAACGTCGCCTAACACAGCATATACGCTGCGGGCTAACGCCCTTGCCCTTCGGGACATTGCTCCCTTCGGTCGCAACGTCGTATATCCCCGGAACGTTAACCAAAATAACGCTTCGCTCGAACCCTTCGGGTTCGCATTTTGGTTATCGAGATGCGGATGAGCGAAAGACTTCAGCCTGAGATAAAATGGAGACTTTATGCTGGATGCGGA
>JAFDHG010000064.1 GCA_019308925.1 Deltaproteobacteria bacterium | reverse complement strand
AAGTAGCGACAAAGGTGAGAAGCATCTCCAGAGGGTGCTGGGTGAAGAAGGATGAGAATGGTAGCATGTAGGGCTGAATGTATTGTCAGAGAAATGAATAAGCTTAGGAAGTGGGTATTTGGAAAGGTAATTGCTGGCTAGAGGGAAAAAACAACTGAGAGAATGGTTTATATTATAAAAATATCCATGCTCAGAAGGGGATAAAGTGCTATAATTTTTTTCAAGTGAGCTGAAAAATAACCAACCTTTGAATGCAACCCTTGCTCTTGACAATGAGTAGGGTCGAGATAAAATAAGACTAGTGTTATGACCTTAGCAAACATCTTTACAAAGTATCGCGAGGAGATCATCCAGCAATGGGCCCATCGGCTCCACACAGAGGTAAGTCAGCACTACCGTAAGCGACCTCTGGAAGAGCTCTTCATCACCACATCGGAAGCAGCCGATGCCAACTTTGCCGTCCTAGTTCATAACGATTTCTCTAAAATAGATGCCTTCATCAAGAAGATCACCAGGATGCGACTTGAGGCCGGCTTCCCACTTTCGGATGTCCAAAGGGCCTTTGAACTCTATAGAACAATAGTCCTCCCCATCCTCGTAAGGGAGTTGAAAGGACCTCCTCTGCTCCATACCCTCCAGAAGGTCAACGTCTGTCTGACCTATACCATTTATAAGTTCAGTGATTATTTTCAGTCGCTGCAGGAGAAGGAGATACGGGATTATGCCCAGGACCTGGAGAGGGAAGTAGAGAAAAGGACAAAAGAGCTTGCCGAATCTGAAGCGAAATACCGTGTCTTGGTAGAGGAGATAAACGACGGCTATTTCGTCAATCAGCAGGGGAAGATAGTTTTTGCCAACCGAACCTACTGTGAGATGCACGGCTATACTCTCCCAGAGGTAATTGGCAGGCCATACAAAGATTTTGTAGCACCGGAATCTCTGGCCAAAGTAAAGAGGATCTACGAGGATAGAATAGCAAAGGGCGAATCGCCGGACCTCTATATATACTTACGACTCCTTAAGGATGGCCGCAGTCTCTACACCGAGAACAAGGTGAAGCTCGTCCTCTATCAGGGTAAAAGGGCTGCAGCCGGCATTTGCAGGGACATCACGGAGCGGATGGAGATGGAGAGGCGTGTACGTGAGTCGGAACGCCTCGCTCACATCGGACAGCTCACTACCTCGCTGGCCCATGAAATCAGAAACCCCCTCTCCTCCGTGAAGATGAACATCCAGGTCCTAGTCAAGAAACTGCACCTAGACGGAAACGACAAGAGGCGGATGGAGATAATAGCCCAGGAGATACCCCGATTGGAGAGAATCCTCGAACAAATGCTTGATTTTGCAAAACCTCTTGGTCTTGACCTTCAGAACGTTTCAATAAACGACGTTGTGGATTCCAGCCTTGAAGTGATGGAGGAAAAGATAAAAGAAAAAGGGATCTCGGTAAAGAGAAGACTCTCAAAGAAAATCAGCCCTGTCCTGATGGACTCGGAAAAGATGGAACAAGCCCTCATCAACGTACTCCTCAACTCCATCGAGTCCCTACACGATCAAGGGAAGATCGAGATCGTAACACGGGAGGAAAAGAAAAATGGGCGCATGATAACGGTCGAGATATGCGACAATGGACCTGGGGTACAACAAAAAGACCTTCCGTATATATTCGACCCCTTCTTCAGCAAAAAGAAAAGGGGAACCGGTATTGGACTTACCAATGTGAAGAAGATAGTAGAAGCCCACGGAGGGATGGTCAATGCCTCCTTGAAGAATCCAAAAGGGATGAGTTTCTTCCTTATGATACCCTCAAGGAGATAACATGGGAAAGAACCGAGTCCTGATCATAGATGATGAGCCCTCCCTTCTTGAATCTCTGGATATGTATCTAAATGAAAGGGGTTATGAAGTAAAATGTGCCCTTGACGCATCCGATGGGCTGGAAAAAGTTGATTCCTTTAACCCTGAGGCGATCGTTCTCGACATCCGCCTCCCCGATAGAGATGGGCTGGAAGTCCTCAAAGAGCTCAAGAGACGGGGAAAAGAATCTCATACCATAACGATCACCGCTTTTCACGATATGGAAACGACCATAAAGGCGATCAAGCTCGGCGCCCATGAGTATATCCCTAAACCGATAGATGTAGAGGAATTAGAAAAGGCCATTGAAAAGGTGTTGAAGCTATCCAGATTCTCTCGAAGGAGAGATGTACTCACGACAGATCCTTCGCAAGAATATGAAAAAGGAGAGATCATTGGGAAAAGCAAGGAAATGAAAGAACTTTTCAAAACTATAGGGCGTCTTTCCGAAAATAGGATTACCGTCCTAATTGAAGGAGAGACAGGTACAGGAAAGGAACTGATAGCCAGGGCTATTCACTATCACAGCCCCCATAGAGATCAACCCTTCCTCGCTATAAATTGCTCCGCCATCGTGGGAACTTTGCTGGAGAGCGAGCTTTTCGGGCATGAAAAAGGTGCCTTTACAGGCTCGACATCTACGAAACGGGGGAAATTTGAACTTGCATGCGACGGCACCATTTTTCTTGATGAGGTCAGCGAAATCCCCTTCGAGCTACAGGCAAAACTCTTACGGTTCTTACAAGAGAAGGAATTCGAGCGTGTCGGAGGGGAAAAGACGCTGAAGTCCAATGCCAGAATAATCGCTGCCACCAATAGAGACATCTGGCAAATGGTAAAAGAGGGAATTTTTAGAGAAGACCTCTATTACCGGCTGAGCGTGGCCACGATAAAGCCCCCCCCCTTGAGGGAGCACAAATCGGACATCCCCCTGCTCATCGAGTATCTCCTCAAGAAGATCAACCGCGAACTCTGCACGAACGTAAAAAGAGTTGAAGAGAGGGCAGTTCGCAGAATGATGAAGTACGATTGGCCAGGCAACGTCAGGGAGATGGAAAATGTCCTCACCCACGCGGCCATCATAACCCAAGGAGAGGTCATCCTCGATGATTTCTTAACCCCCTTGCTCGGCAAGGAGGAGATAAAAGGGGGCGATGGCCTCCCTGCCCTCGCTCTTGAAGAGGTGGAAAGGGAACATATCATAAAAGTATTAAATTACACTCACTGGCATTACGGTAAAGCTTGCAGACTTCTCGGCATCTCTCGCCCCACCCTTAGGCAGAAATTGAAAAAGTATGGGGTTTCACCACCTATTTGAGCTTTCAGTAAAAAGGTGTGCTCAATATAGAGTTGAAATGTAAGGTAGCAGTTCATACAATGGGTTTAAAGCTAACTTATTCAACTTATTGAAAAGGAGGAGAGAGATGGATGTTTTTACAGCTATTAGAGAAAGGCGGAGCTGCCGGAACTTTTTGCCCGAAGCGGTCAGTGAGGCCACCATTGAAAAAATTTTAGAGGCCGCTATTTGGGCACCTTCACCCCTCAATAGCCAGCCCTGGGAATTTATCGTTGTCACCAACAAGGAGGTGAAGGGAAAGATCTTTTCCGAAGCCCAAAGGTGCCGAAAGTGGGTGCTTGAAAAAAGCGGCTGGAAGTGGCTGGAACCCTACCAGGTCGACTTTTTGCAATCGGCCCCTGTTATCATCGCGGTGATAGGAGACCCCAAGAAGACCGGCGCCGACATGTTCCAGGAAGAGGGCCGGGTGGGCTACCAGCATGCCTGTGCTGCGGCCACCCAGAATATACATCTTGCGGCCCATGCCCTGGGCCTTGGCAGCCTGTGGTTCACCTTCTTTGACAAGAAGCCCATGAGAGAGATACTTGGCATTGATCTTGAGAAAACACCCCTGGCTCTTGTATGCCTCGGCAAGGCAGCCGGTGAACCCCAACACCTACCCAGAAAGGATGTGAAGGAAAAGACGCGTTATATCCGTTGACCTTATATGCGTTTCTGAAGCGTTTTTATTGCAAACCAGAGGGAATGGCCTGAATCCCACAAACTCCCTTACCTGAAAATCCTCATCCTTATCTCTGATGATCCCTCCCCAGGGATGTTTCTCTGGAAGGAGGTCCTTGAAAGAGAGGATTATCTCCTTTTGTCAAAAAGGACTTGACCATTTTTTAGTACCGATGTACATGGAATTTGTGCAATCCTTTCCCCTAACCCCTATGGGAAAGGTTCAAAAGGTTAAGTTGCAGGAGGAGGCCATCAGGTTATATAACCTTTAACATTATCTAGTTAAAGGGGGAGAGATGAACGTAGGCAGATGGATGAAAAGGTACCTGATAACCGTCCAGAGGAGCACGCCCCTGTTCGACGCCTTGGAACTCATGAAAGAAAAAAAGGTCAGGAGGCTGCCGGTAATGGAAGGGGGGAAACTGGTCGGGATTGTGACGAGGACCGATCTGCTAAGGGCAGCCCCTTCCGAGGCCACCACCCTCTCTGTCTTCGAGTTAAAATATCTCTTGGCCCGCAAGACCATCGAAGAGTTCATGACCCCCAACCCCCATACCGTGACCACTGATACCCCCATAGAGGTAGCCGCCCTCCTGATGAGGTCCTTTGAGATTGGGGCCCTTCCGGTAACGGAAAAAGGGAAACTAGTGGGTATTATCACCGAGTCAGACATCTTTGATGCCCTTGTGGAGATCATGGGGATCAGGGAGGAAGGGGTGAGATTGATCATGGAGATTAAGGACAAACCCGGAAAGCTGGCTGAGATCCTCAATATCATCAAGAAGCATGGGATAAACATCATGAGTGTTGCCAGCTGCAAAGGGGACAGGGAGGGCTGGAAGCTGATGAACCTCAGGTTGAAGACCAAAAAACCCAAGGAGATCGCCAAGGAATTGGAGGGATTGGGGTATAAGCTAAGCTGGAGGAAAGAACGAGGGGCTCGTTTATAACGGGGAAAAATCATGATGAAGGGCAACCTCCAACAAGAATTGGGACAGATCATCGCCCAATTGAAGGAGCATCTAAGATATCAAAAGGAGTTAGGGATCAAAAACCTCCTCTGCCAGGGGGAAACAAAGAACCTGCTGACCCTAGACGAAATCAGACGGGAAATGGGAGATTGCACCAGGTGCAGACTCCATGAGGGGAGGAACCATCTGGTCTTTGGCGAAGGTAACCCCCATGCCCTATTGGTCTTTGTTGGCGAGGCCCCTGGAAGAGATGAAGACCTGCAGGGGAAGCCCTTTGTCGGGCGGGCAGGGGAACTCCTCACCCGTATCCTCGAGGCCATAGACCTCACTAGAGAGGAGGTATACATCACAAACATCTTGAAATGTCGCCCCCCCAACAACCGCAATCCCAAACCTGATGAAATCACAATCTGCCTCCCCTTTCTCCTCAAACAACTGGAGGCCATCAGGCCAAAGATCATCTGTGCCCTGGGGACCTTCGCCGCACAGACCCTCCTGGGGACTGAAAACAAGATCTCCGCCCTCAGGGGGCGCTTCCACGACTACCAAGGCGCCAAGCTCATGCCCACTTATCATCCTGCCTTTCTCTTGCGCAATCCCCACTTTAAAAAGGCAGTGTGGGATGATATGAAGATGATCAGGGAGGAGTACAAAAAGCCGTAGGATCCTACCTAACCTAGGAAAAGAAATGGGGTCAACACTTTACTTTATATTCTTGGTGAGAATTGACCTGAGCAGTAGTTGGGGCAGGTCTTGCTTTTTGCCTTTTCCATCAAAGCCCATGAAGTCTATTCAGCGAGTGGGCCTGGCACTTGACAAAGATGAATAATGAATACATAATGAAACCATTATGAAACCATATGAGAGGTCATACAATGCCCACGATAACTATTAAGAATATTCCTGACGAACTGTACGAGCGACTCAAACAGAGCGCTGCAGAGAACCGACGGAGCATAAACAGCGAGGTAATTGTTTGCATCGAACGCGCAGTGCACAGTCGAAAGGTCCACACTCCTGACGAGATTTTGGCCAAAGCTCGCGAATTGAGAAAGAAGACCAGTGCCCATTCTCTTACTGACGAAGAGTTCACTCAGCGCAAAGCAGTGGGTAGGCTGTGATTGTAGTTGATACCAATGTTATAGGCTACCTGTACTTGTCCAGCGAGCGGTCAGAGCAAAAGAAATGGGGTCAACACTTTACTTTATATTCGGTCTGGAATTCTGGGGACACCATACTCAATTCCACACGGTTTGCGGAACAAAGAAGGCTACGGGGGTCACCTTTTGAAAAAGGGTGTCAAGGAATCAGAGTTCAGTTATCAGCTGTCAGTGATCAGCTTTATGTCACAACCATCCGTGCTGTAAAAGTTATTGTCACCGTTCGCAGCGACAAACCTGTCGTAGGATCTTACTTGAGACACCGGGAGTGATGTTCGAGGACGTTTCCCAACCTGGACCGCCAAAAGAGGTGATTGTGGGCCGCCTTCCCATTATACGGTTGAACTGAGATCATACGGCTGGCCCCACCAAGGGCCGCATCTAACTTTTTATTTCCTTCCATTATTGACTGAAGGCGTTCCCCTGCCCCATAGTCAACATATATCTTGTCCCGTAATCCCCTCCCCTTTCCTTCCCTGAGCAAGCGCAGGGGGTTATGCTCCCTCCTATAGGCCTCATTGATGGTGGAACTGCTCGGCAGGGCCATGGGTTCCAGATGGCCGAAGACCTCCAAGAATTCTGGCATGAGGGTCTTGAGGACCAACTTGTTATTAAGAAGCTCTATATCGACCACTCCGCTTTGGCTGCTCACCGAAGAAAACAACTGAGGACGGCGCAGGGCGATTTTCAGTGCACCATATCCGCCCATGGAGAATCCCCCAATACCCGTATACGGAGGAGGGAGGATCTTGCCCCCAAGGGGAGACTTTTTGCGAAGGTATTCCATCAGCTCGAGGATATAGCTCTCGTATCTACCCAAGGCCCCGGGTTTCATGTATTGAGGGCGAAAGCGCGAAATCCTCAAGCACTCCACAGGCGAGAAGGCGTCGCAGCCTCCCCTCTCTCCGGTGGG
The DNA here is from genome assembly GCA_019308925.1 of Deltaproteobacteria bacterium. NCBI lineage: Bacteria > Pseudomonadati > Myxococcota > Myxococcia > Deltaproteobacteria bacterium. Next base: position 5,802 of record JAFDHG010000064.1, on the reverse strand, counting down.
GGGGAAGAGTCTCTTTCCCTCATCCTCGTCAGTATAAAAGCTGTTATCCCCATCAGGTAACAGGATGATCATCTTCCGGATGGGCTGAAAGGGGTCATCAAGCCCCTTGTTTGGATGGAGATTGTGTTCCACTAGGGAGGTAGCTATCTCGGACGGCCTATAATCCTTTTTTCTCAGGCCTCCATACCTGGCAAGCTCCTGGAATCGCCTCTTCAAATTCTCCTCCAGGTCTCGATAGTTCTTGTTCTGCGCATCCATCATGGCCCAGGCGATAGGGGCAATGTCCTCCAGAAGGAGCCAGTGAAATTCCTCTTCCTCCTCCCGACACAGAAGATCAAGGGCACCCTTTGGATCGCAAACCGTTCCTTTTGCCCCGTTGCGGTGAAAATTGTATCCATGCAAGAGGATGAGCAGTGGATATCGCTGGGAGGAGCCCAAATCAAAATCAGGGGGGAGGAGGAGAAAAAAGTTCTTTACCTTACCCAAACAAGAGGAGAAGAAGGTCTCATAGTGAATCTGATATTTAAACTCGGCCTTTGATGGGGGCTGGAGCAGATACCTCAACTCCTGATTCTGGGGGCAACAGGGGCCAACGCTGGCTGAATAGGCAGGTGTATAAAAGAGAGGCAAAAGAAATATTACCAAGAGGGATCTGAGGACAAACCTTTTCCCCATGGCACTGCACCTCCTTTTCCATTTCTACTCGTACGCCTCGATTTCATAAAAACCCTAGGAGGGAAGTTGAGGAATTAACCGAGAGGCTCCTTTTGGCCTAAATCATCAGCTCTGTGGGCAGATCGGGGTGGCAAGATCGGATCTGAACCTCTTTCTCTTTCCCATTTTTCCTCCATATCACCGTTATCACCTCTTCCTTGGGTGCATCACTGTACCGAACACATATGGAGGCAGCCCTTTTAATGTCCTCTAAGGCCCCACCGTTGGGAATGAGCAGAAGGGGCCCAGGATATCCCTCCACCTTGAGGAGATCATCCACTGGGGCAGTCATCCTCAAAATCTTTTCATTATCCTCTGCATACCTCCCCACTATCACCTTCACATCAGGGGAAAGCCGGAGGTGCCTCCCCACCTTTAAGAGCTCTATATCCCTGATCTTGAAAGGACCTCGCTGTTGAAAGAGGTCGCGCATGCGACGAGAGAAGACCGGCTCAGTGAGCAGACATCCCCCAGCAGGGGAGAGATAATCCCTTATATGATATCTCTTTGACAATTCCATCTGCCTCTTCCGGGAGCGACCTTCGATGTCCAAGAGCTTCTCCCTATCTACCTTGCCCTCTTTCTCCGGGATGGTCTCAGGGAGCAGCTTTGCACTCAAGGGGCGCAAGATGTGCCCCTCATAGCCTGACTCCCTCTCCACCACCTTTAAGGCCGCCTTGCTCTGGGACATGGGGCGTTGTCCCAATACCTCGCCGGTAAAGATGAAGTCACCCCCTACTTGCTCCATCACCCTTCCCGCCTCTCGCAACATTAGGGCATGACAATCGATACAGGGGTTCATGTTATTGCCATATCCATGCTTGGGATGGCGAAGTATTGCCAAATGGGGCTCTGTTATATCCAAGAGCCGCAGAAGAACTCCCAATTCCTTGGCCGCTCGTTCCGCCCCCTGAGAGCCGAAAAAGGGGGTGCTAAAGGAGGCGCCAACCACCTCTATCCCTTGTTCGAGGATGATCTTGGCCGCCAGGATGCTATCCAGCCCCCCTGATATGAGCCCGATCGCCTTGGTCATATCCCATCCCTCACGAAGTAGGCAATGCGCTCCTCAAATCTCTTGTTTAACCCCTCCCTGTTCTTGGGGCTGCTGCCGAAGACCTCCTGCCAGACATCGTCCCTCTCCATACATAGATAGATAAAAAGATCTTCATCGTAGGCCCGCAGCCAGGAGACCATATTACGGTACATCTCCACTCTGATCGGCTTCAAGTAGCGTAACTTGCCATCCTCAGCCGAGATCAACTCCCCGGAGAATATCCTCGTGCGGGGAAACCTCCTCTGGGCCACCTGCTTCAGGTAGGGGGGACAGCGAAGCCCACCGAGGCTTACCCAAATCACCCTGCGGGGGTCGATGTATTCAAAGAGGAGGTCCACAGTCCTGCGGTAGTCTTCCTCCCACCCCGGATAATGGATGAGGGGATCAAAGTGGAACCCCAAGGGATAACCCGCATCTTGACAGAGGCGTGCTGCCCTCAATCTCTTACCTAAAGGGGTGGCCATGTGCTCTTCCTCTCCTATTATCTTGGAGGGGTTAAGGGACCATGAGACCACTGTCCTTCCTTTATGGTCCAGGGGCAAGAGGTGCTCCACCTCGGAGGCCTTGGTCTTTATCTCCAAGATACCATTCCTCTTGACGGCAAAAAAGGGGATGGCCTCCAAAGAAAAACCGATAATCCCATCGAAGGCCAGGCTATCCCCCAGTTCCCCCGTACCAAATCTGAAGAAATGATGGGGGTGTTTATCCAAGATCTCCTCTATTTCCCGAAAGATCTTATCTATTTCCGGGTAAAGGGTCAAAAAGGGGTTGTTCAAATAGACCTGTAGGATGCAATAAGAACAATCCATGGGGCAATTGGCCATTAAGTTGATGACCTTGTAGCCGCAACAGATATGATCCTTCGTGCCGGGACAGTCCTTCACCAGCCTCCCCTGATAGCTACGGATGATGAAGATCTTTTTCCCCTCCCTCCAGGGGTCTTGTTGATAGGAGGTCAGTTCCTTAATCAATGGATCAAGATCATCTATATACGTCCAAGGGAGATGGCCTAGGCCTTGCGAGATCCCCTGAACAAAGGGGTGGCCCTCTAAAGATGGTTCCAAATAGACCTCTTTTAAAGGGAACACCTTCTATCTCCCCTGCAACCGCATGATAATTTGTGATGGGAGGTCATCGCGATTTTTATAGGTAACCGATATGACCTCCACATCTGGCCTCCTCTTGATCGACGCTATAAAGGGCTCCCTCCCTTGGTGGATGACCCCGAGGAGGTGCCTCTCCTCTTGATCCAGGATCTGCTTGACCATCTCCTGAAATCTCTGAGAGAAAAGCTCCATCTTACCAATCTCATCGATGATGATGAGCTCCTTTTCCCGCAAACCCTCCTCCAGGGCCGGAAGGGCCATGGCCTCAAAGAGGGGGAGGTCCACCACGTATTTGCCCACCCGACACCTCCCCTTATAATCGATATGGGCCAGGACACCTTCTTCCCCCTCCAAGGTCTTCAGGGAAAACCCGACCCTTTTCCCTCCCTTTCTCATCTCTTGAGTAAAAAAGCCCCCTGCCTTGAGGTAGACCCCCTTGAGCACCTTTTGGACGACCGTGGTCTTCCCGATGCCGGGTGGACCTGTGAGCAGAAGTTTCATCTCGACGAGATCATCTGGGGTGGCCTACAGGTATAATGAGGAGGGGTTCATGGTGAGGGGGAACCCCCAACGCATCGGCCACTTCATCATCATTGAAGGCCCCTACTATACCCGCCCTCAACCCCAGGGCAACGCATTGAAGAAAGAGATTCTCACCTGCATGGCCCACCTCCATGTGCACATATCTGACCCCTCGCTCCCTGTACTTCACGGTGGTCCTCTTATACTCGGCGGTGATGGTCACCATAACCGGGGCCTCGGCCATCCACATCTGCCACAAAGAGGCATGGGCCACCTCTTTTCTCCTATCACCTGAGGCTATGATCTCCAGGACATGACGGGTGGGCAGATAATGGTACACCCCACTTCCCAACCCTTCTACTCCCTCCTCTCCCACCACTATGTAGATATCAAGGGGGTATAAGGCCCCGGCAGAGGGTGCCGTCTTCTTCCCTTGCTGAGCATCGCTGATACCATAAGCTGCCCAGAGGAGTTGGGAGAGTTGGCTCAAGGTGAGTGCCTTAGGTGTAAAAGACCTCACGGTCCTGCGGATAGTTAGGGCCTCTTCTAAAGACAGGCTCCCCTTTAACTCTGGCCTTGGTAAGCTGGTCACCTTCTCTCCCCCCTTTGCTCCCGGAGGGAGGCTGGCGAAGAAAAAACAGAGGGCAGTAAGCCCCGACAAGAAACAAGCCTTTAGAAATACCCCCTCATCTCCTCGCATAGCCTCTCCGGTTTTTTGTATCCTATCGATTCTCCGTGGAGCTTTTCGAAGTAACTTACGTCGCTGGCCCCCACCGGAGGTAAGAATCTCCTGGTAACCATTCTGGCGTTTACCCAAAAGGAATCATCCTGACCATATTCGCCCGAGTAGAGGGTCAGATTGAAGCTGTAGTGATTGAAGTCATGGAAGTAATGAAAGACCTTGATCAAACCCTGGGAAAAGTCTCTTATATCCTGATCGGAAAGATCGATGATAGAGCTTCGTTCGCGGAAAACAGCCATGATATCCCCAAACCCTCGAGGGGCATAACTCGCCAGCCACACCGTGTTGCCGACGGCCCCTATATATCTCTCCCCCAGCTCTTTTTCCTTAAGGATCAGATCATCCCAAAAAATTTTTTTCCACCTCTGCTGATATTCCCTCCCACCTTGGATCATCTCCCATTGATAGTTCGTGGGCAGCTCACCCCCGATGATCTGAAGATGGGGATGGATGACGCTTCCCCCCGACATGGGGAGGTAGTTACAGTTGATAGAAAAAAATCTTACCGCAGTATCCACTTCTACCACCCTCCGCAGAAAGACACAAGCACTGGAGAAACCGTTAAAGAGGAGCTTCTCGGTAAAATCAGCCAGGGAAACATAATGTCTTTGGGTGAGAACGGCGACGGCGCAGAATTTATCAAAGGGAAGCCTGTTGGGGAGTACACATACCTCACCAAAGCGCAGTCTCCCCCCCTTTATGAAATCATCCGTAAACTTAGGGGTAAGTTCCTCCAAGGAATTGGGGCAAAAAGGGCACTTTACATCCCCTATCCTCGCCAGAAACTCCTCCACATCAAGTTTATCCAGCCTTTTGATGGGGAGGTTAAGGACCCTAACCGTCCTCTTGGTCAGCGGGTCCCGTCTCGTCTCCAAGACCAAGGTCCTTTCCTGATACCCCCTTTGGGGATCCAGTATCTTTGTCTGTTGGAGCCTCTTTTTAAACTCTACCCCCATATTTCCCCCTTGGTTCTTAAAGCCCAGACCATCTCCCTCACCCTACTACGGTAAAATCTAACAGGCTAATTCAAGGGTGTCAAGGTTGCTGGATGGGGTCAGGCCGTAGCATATCACTGAGCTTTTAAAGTTGACAACTCCCCTCTTCTCCCCTAGAGTTATGCTGAAAGATTAAAAGGGGTGGTGAAAGTGATCAAGAGATACACAAGAGAGAGGATGGGTGGACTTTGGAGCGAGGGAAACAAATATCAGACCTGGCTGAAGGTGGAGATCTTGGTCTGCGAGGCCTGGGCAAAGCTGGGCGAGATACCACAAGAGGCCTTGCTGCAGATCAAAGAGCGGGCGAAAATTGACCCCCAACGCATCGAGGAGATCGAGAGGGAGACCAGGCACGACGTGGCAGCCTTTGTCAGCCAACTGGAAGAGGTGGTGGGCGAAGCGGGTAAATATATCCATCTAGGACTCACCTCTAGTGACATCATTGATACCGCCCTCTCCCTCCTGCTTCAGGAGGCGGCACAGATCATCATCGAAGACATAGAGGGCCTCATGGAGGCGATAAGGGAGAAGGCCTTCGAACATAAAGAAACGATCATGATCGGGCGGACCCATGGGGTGCACGCCGAGCCCATCACCTTCGGTCTGAAGATGGCCATCTGGTACGAGGAGATGCGTAGGCACATGGGGCGGATGGAAAGAGCTAAGGAG